>JBBQDI010000084.1:0-6632 GCA_038319505.1 Burkholderiales bacterium | reverse complement strand
TTCTCGCCGAGCACCACGACATCATCGTCAAACCCCTCACCGAAATGGGCGGCAGCGGCATTTTTCGGCTGACGCTGGCCGACCCCAATCGCAACGCCATCCTGGAAACCCTGACCCGGCATGGCCAGCGCGCGATCATGGCGCAACGATATCTGCCTGCCATCAGCGAGGGCGACAAGCGCATTCTGTTGATCGATGGCGAGGTGGTGCCGTGGGCGCTGGCGCGCATCCCCAAGGCCGGCGAAACGCGCGGCAACCTGGCCGCCGGCGGCATCGCGCGCGCGCAGCCGCTGTCGGCGCGCGATCACACCATCGCCGAAACCATCGCCCCGTGGGCGAAGAAAAACGGCATCTTTCTGGCGGGACTGGATGTCATCGGCAACTGTCTGACCGAAATCAATGTCACCAGCCCCACCGGATTTCAGGAAATCACGACACAGACCGGGCATGACGTGGCGGCACAGTTCATCGCGGCTGTCGAGCGTGGTTGTTCAGCCACGATTCATCCCTGAAGTCGGATTTGCGCATGCGGCCCGCTCAATTTGGTCTGTGGCTGTCACTCCTGCTAGGGCTTGTCGCGTGCAGCGCGCCCCCGCTTGTTCAGCAGCAGTCTTATGTATTCGGCACCCTGGTTGAAGTCAGTGTCTACGGTGCGCCTGAGACACAGGCCCATCAGGCCATCGCTGCCGTGCTGGCGCGCTTCGACGCGTTGCACCGCAGCCTGCACGCCTGGCAACCCAGCGAGCTGTCACGCCTCAACACCGCGCTGGCGCAAGGTCAACGTACCCCGGTCACGCCCGAACTCGCGGCAATGCTGCGCGAAGCACAAACGCTTTCGATCCAGTCTAACGATCTGTTCAATCCTGCGATAGGCGGGCTGATTGCACTGTGGGGCTTTCACACCGACGCGCCGCAGGCGCGGGTACCGGACGCCGCCGCCGTTGCGCGCTGGGTGAAGGCGGCCCCGCATATGGGCGACCTGCATATCGAAAACAGCGCGGTCTGGAGCGACAATCCGGCGGTGCAGTTGGACTTGGGCGGCTACGCCAAGGGATTTGCGCTCGATGAAGCGGTACGCATCCTGAAAGCCCAGGGCATCCATAACGCATTGGTGAATATCGGCGGCAATGTGATCGCGCTGGGCGCGCATGGCAAGCGCCCGTGGCGCGTCGGCATCCAGCATCCACGCAAGCCTGGCACCCTGGCCACACTGGATTTGCACGATGGCGAGGCGATTGGAACCTCGGGCGATTACCAGCGCTACTTTGAAGTGGCCGGACACCGCTACTGTCATCTGATCGATCCGCGCACCGGCAGCCCGGCCACCGGCATGCAGTCGGTCACGATACTGGTTACCGGCAAACAGGCAGGCACCCGTTCTGATGCGCTGTCGAAACCCCTGTTCATCGATGGCATCGCACAACTGGCCCATCATGCCGCGCAGCTTGGCGTCGCCGACTATCTCGCGGTGGATGCCGCCGGCCAAATCCACGTCTCATCTGCGATGCAGGCCCGTCTTCGCTAGAATGCTATTTTCAGTCTGATGGTTACGCAATGATAGGCATCCTCATCGTCGCCCACGGTTCACTCGCCGACAGCCTGGTCGAGTGCGCAACCCATGTGCTTGGGCAGCACCCACGCGGCCTCGCCACGCTCGATTTCATCGGTCACGCCGATCCCGACGAACGCCAGAAGGCCTTGCAGACCCGGCTTGCCGAACTGGATGAGGGTGACGGCATCCTGGTGCTGACCGACATGTATGGCGCTACGCCCAGCAACACACTGTGCCGGCTGCTCGAACCGTCCCACATCGAAGGCGTCTCCGGCGTCAATCTGCCGATGCTGCTCAAGGCACTGAACTACCGCGATACGCTGGCATTGCCACAACTCGTCGAGCGCATCGTCGAAGGCAGTCGCAACAGCATCAACCATATTTCCGAGGCCATGTGCCATGCAGCAACGGGACATTGAAATCATCAACAAACTTGGGCTGCATGCGCGCCCGTCGGCTAAATTGACCCAGCTCGCGTCCAGCTTCAAGAGCCAGGTGTTCATGGCGCGCAATGGTCGCCGCGTCAACGCCAAGAGCATCATGGGCGTGATGATGCTGGCCGCCGCCAAGGGCAGCACCGTCACAGTGGAAACCGACGGTGATGACGAAGTGGAGGCTATCGAGGCGCTGGCCAGACTGATTTCCACCGGATTCGGGGAAGCGTCATGAGCTTTTCCCTGCATGGCATCGGCGTCTCCGGCGGGATTGCCATCGGCTATGCGCACATCGCGTCCAACGTGCGCGTTGAAGTCCCGCAGTACATGCTCGACCACAAATACATCAAGGACGAATTGGCGCGCTTCGACGAGGCCATTCTTACCACCCGTACGGAACTCGAAACCCTGCGCAACAACATCCCGAGCAATGCGCCAGCTGAGCTTTCGGCGTTTCTCGACATGCACCTGATGTTCCTCGGCGACTCGATGATCGCCGAGGAACCCAAGCGCCTGATTCGTGAAACCCAGTGCAACGCTGAATGGGCGCTGGCACAGCAAATGGAAGCCCTGGTCGCGCGTTTCGAGGAAATCGAGGACGTCTATCTGCGCAGCCGTCAGGAAGACGTGGTGCAGGTGGTGCAACGGGTGCTGAAGGCCCTGACCGGCCACCCCAGCCATTTACCGCTGGATGTCGATTTCGATGTCGAGCGCATTCTGGTAGCACACGAACTGTCGCCGGCCGACATGGTTTTGTTCAAGAGCGTGCACTTCGCCGCCTTCATCACCGACCTCGGCGGCGCCACCTCGCACACGGCCATTCTGGCGCGCAGTATGGCGATCCCGTCGGTGATGGCGTTGCACAATGCGCGCGGGCTGATCCGCGACCACGACCTGTTGATCGTCGACGGCCGCGACGGCGTGGTAGTGGTCAACCCGGACGAATCGGTGCTTGCCGAATACCGGCTGCGGCAAAACCAGTGGCGCATCGACACCGACAAACTCAAACGGCTGAAGACCAGCAAATCAGCCACGCTTGATGGAACACCGATCGAGCTGATGGCGAATATCGAGCTGCTGGGGGATATCGATGCCGTGAGGGCGGCCGGCGCCCATGGCATCGGTCTGTTCCGCAGCGAATTTCTGTTTCTGAACCGCATTGATCTGCCCAGCGAAGAGGATCAGTACGAATCCTACAAGGCGGTGGCCGAGGCACTGGATGGCAAGCCGGTCACCATTCGAACGCTGGATCTGGGTGCGGACAAGCAGGCGCCATGGGGCCACACGGTGGCCGATAACCCGGCACTGGGTTTGCGCGCGATACGATTGTGTCTGGCTGAACCCGGGCTTTTCCATACCCAGCTTAGGGCGATCTTGCGTGCGTCGCAGCATGGCCGGGTGCGCATGCTGATTCCCATGCTGTCCAGCTTTGTCGAGTTGCGACAAACCCTGCAACGGATCGACGAAGCCAAGACCTCCCTGAGAAAAGACGGTCTGAAATTCGACGAAGGCATTCCCGTCGGCGGCATGATCGAAGTGCCTGCAGCCGCCCTGGCTGCCGGATTTTTTGCCGAACAACTGGATTTTCTGTCGATCGGCACCAATGACCTGATCCAGTACACACTGGCGATCGACCGCGCCGACGACAGCGTCTCGCATTTGTATGACCCCCTGCATCCGGCGGTGCTCCAGCTCATTCAGCACACCATCCGCGCGGGCGCAAAACTGGGCAAGCCGGTTTCCGTGTGCGGTGAAATGGCGGGCGATCCGTTGCTGACGCGCCTGCTGCTGGCGCTGGGGTTACGGTCTTTTTCGATGCAGCCCGCCAGCCTGCTGCAGGTCAAGCAGCAGGTGCTGAAGTCTCACCTGGATGAATTAACGCCGACGGTGCAGCGTTTGCTGAAAAACACCGACCCGGACAAAACGGCGAACTTGTTGAGCCGACTCAATACCTGATTCGTCGCCGCGTGAAAAGCAGGGTGCGGCGCTAGACCGTCAATTGGGCGACGATGCGCGCCAGCTCCGTCTTTTCCTTGCGCAGCGCCCCAATTTCTTCCTTGATCTGTGTCATTCGGGTATGCAGCGTCCCCATGTTCCCCAAGATCCGCTGCAGGTTGGCCAGTCGCGTTTCGAGGTATTGCTTGTGCTCACGGATGCGGGTCATGACCGGATCGAGCGCAATGCGCAGCCAGCGTTCCGCTTCCAGCCGCGCCAGCCTGAATGCCTTGCGCGCCTCTTCGGCCAGGCTGGCATAGAAACGCCGGATCATGAATCGTTTTTCCAGCATCAGGTTGGCCGGATCTTTGCAGAAAGACTCGGTTTCGCGCATCAACCCTTCCAGGCGATTGCGGTATGCGCCCAGATCCAGCCGCGGCACCTGCATTTTCGGCAGATTATGCTGGCGCTGAAACCGGACATAAGCCTGATCCAGCGCATCCAGCATGTTGTCGGCCAGTTGGGTGGCCTGGTGAAAGCGCGCGCTCATCTCTTTGCTCAACTGGCGGATGCCGGAGGTCAGCCCGAGCGTGGTCCAACTGTCTTCCATCGCCTCGCGCCCGGTATTCAAAATCAAGTCGAGCGTGTCTTCAGACAGGTGCGTCAGCAATTGCTCACCCTGCGCCTGCAGCATTTTTCGGGTTAAACGGAACTGGTTGGCAGTGGCGTCGTAGCTGTCTTTTTCCAATTGCAAGGCGGCGCGCGTCTGTTCGATCAGTGCACGGTTTTTGCCCGACAACTGGGTGAGCTGGATCAGTTCGTCGCTGCTGCGCTTCATCCGAGCAGCCATGTCCATCCGGCTCTCATCCAGCAAAACATTCACCTCGCGGTTGACCGCGTGGTAGAGCATGTCGCGCCGCGCCGGAATCACCTGATGGGCCAACAGGTATTCCAGTGAATCGATACCGGAACGCACACGCAACTCGGCATCGCCACGGATCTTTGCCAGCAACGCTTTTTGCGCCGACACCGCAAACACCCGGCTACGCGGCAACTTCAGCACGCGCGCGGTTTCCTCAAGCTGCCGCTCGATGGTGGCGTGCACCTCGGAATCATTTTTGAGTTCATCCCACAGCATGTCGACCTTGTTCAATACGGCCACGTGGTAATTGGCATGGCGATGAACATGCTTTTGCCAGATTTCCAGATCCGACCGCGTCACGCCGGTATCGGTCGCCAGCAGATACATCACGGCATGTGCATTGGGGATAACCGACAGCGTGAGTTCCGGCTCGGCGCCCAGTGCGTTGAGCCCAGGCGTATCCAGAATGGTCAGCCCGGCCTGCAGCAAAGGGTGCGGATAATTGACGGTGGCATAGCGCCACGCCGGCACATCCACGGTTCCGTCGTCGTGGAGCTGATGACGATCGCTAGGATCATCCCCGTTCCATAGCCCCAACTCGATGGCATCGACCGCCGCCATCGACTTGGTTTCTGTAAGCTTCTTCAGGCTTTCCTGCAACTGGTGTGGATCGGTGGGGTCAAGACTCACCCGGCACCACTCGATCGGCATCCGCTTGAGATGTGCCAGCGATTCGCTCCGACGGCGGGTTTCGATCGGCAGCAGGCAAAGACTGGGCGGCTCATCCGTATTGGAAAACAATTCGGTTGGGCACATGGTGGTGCGCCCGGCATCGGAAGGCAGCAGGCGCTGTCCATGGTCGGCAAAAAACAGGGCGTTGATGAGTTCAGTCTTGCCGCGCGAAAACTCTGCGACAAACGCCACCACCAGTTTGTCCTGACGCAGACTGGAAGCAGCATCAGCCAGCCTCAGCGTACGGTTGGCATCAATGCCATGTTGACGGTCCAGCCAGTCAGCATAGTCCGTAATCGCCGTCGCCAGCCGCATGCGCCGTTCGCTGTAGTCGGCAACTTCTTGTTCCAGGTGGATGCTCATTTGTTTTTTCTGTTTTTCTCAATATCACGCCAGAGAGTGTCAACGCCGCGCACCGCTATACTTTTTTGCCTTGAGGCCTTACCTCCAACCAGGCGCATACGACTCCACCTGCGTTTTTGAATGGAGTGGATCGGCGTCCTTCAGGGCACAGCCAACTTCGGCACCTCGAACTAAGCAGCCAGTCAGGCCAGCAGAGTCGCATTCGCTCCAATATCGACCGGGATGCAGCAATCTTTAATTTCAGGCGCCGTCAGAGTGCGCCAAGCAGCGCCCCCTCCAGCGCCAGCACCGGTACCATCAGGATCAGTTGGCACAGGATGAACAGCACTAACGGCGTCAGGTCGACATTGGAGACCATGGGAATAAACCGCCTCAGGGGGCGTAAAAACGGCTCGGTCAACTCGTATACCACCGGCATCAACGGGGTGTTGGAATTGACCCATGACAGCACTGCGCGGATCAGGGTCAGACCGATGATCATGTAGACCGTCAGGCTCAACAACCGCACTGCAGCCAACCCCAGCATCACCGGCCACACTCTGGCACCGGCCAGTGCAAAAGGATAGCCGCTCAGCCAGTACGTCGCCGCCACCACCCCCAGCTTGACCAGCAACGCCAGCACCAGGCATGCCCAATCCAGTCCGAGCAGACCAGGCACCAGGCGGCGCAGCGGCTTCACGGCAAAGTCGGTCATTGCCACGATGAATTGCGCAAAAGGATTGCGAAACGGCACCCGGAACAGCTGCATCATGAA
>JBBQDI010000083.1:0-6636 GCA_038319505.1 Burkholderiales bacterium | reverse complement strand
TACAACACCGACGGCCTGATGATCTTCACCACCTCGGGCGAACTTGCAAATAACCTAATGCACCCGCGCTTCGAAGTCGAACGCGAGTATGCCGTGCGTGTGCTGGGCGAGCTGACCGAAGACATGATCGCGCAATTGCTGGCAGGGGTGGAACTTGAAGACGGCCCGGCCCAGCTGCAAAGTTGCTTTGCCGGCGGCGGCGAGGGCGTGAACCACTGGTATCGCGTGGTCATCAAGGAAGGCCGCAAGCGCGAAGTGCGGCGCTTGTTCGAACACTTTGGTTTAACGGTGTCGCGTCTCACGCGCATTCGTTTTGGCCCGATCGTGCTGCCGCCCCAACTGCGCCGCGGGCAGAAAATGGAACTTGAAGAGGATCTGGTCGCACGCGTTCTGGATTGGGCAGAAATGAAGCCCAGCCCGCGGCGGCAGATGCGTGGCGTGCCGGACAAGCACACCCGCAAACCGCGCATGCGCTAAACTTGAAACGGCTTTGGTCGCGCCATCAGGCACGTTCCAAAGCCGTTTTTAGTTGAAAACAGGCGGGCAACGCCGCGTCTGGATCGACTACTTTTCCGTCAGCTTTTTAATCACACCCGCAGCCCACTCGCGGCCGCCCAGGCCAAACGCCAGTGCCAATGCCAGTCCGATCGCACCGAAGCCGATCTGGAACGCTACGGTCAGCAGCGTGGTGCCGATTGCCAGCTGTTCCAGCGCCACGAACACCACGAAAATGATGACGCCATATTCCGCCAGCGTGCTGATGCTGAGCGCACCCTGCACACCGATGTTGTTCAGGTAGGCGAACACCATGCGGTTGATGAAACGCGCGACCAGCACACCGAATACCAGCACCAGGATGGAGACAATGATGTTGGGAATGTAAAGCACGACCTTGTTGAAAAGTTCAGCCACCATGGTCAGGCCGAGACTGTTGGAAACGGTGACGACGACAACAAAAATGACGATCCAGTATGCCAGTTTGGCAAGCAGGCGCGACAGTGAAATATCCAGATTGCCCTGCTTGAGGAAGGCTTCGATGCCGGTCTTTTCGGCAATATTGTCAAAGCGCAGCACGTCGAGCAGTTTCATGACGCCAGTTCGCACCAGATTGGCGATCAGCCAACCGACGAACAACAGCAGCAAGGCTGCAAGCAACTGCGGCACAAAGCCAGCAAGCTGCGTCCAGAAAGAGGTCAGAGAAGTGACGAACACATCCAGTTGTTGCTGCATGACAGAGTCCCCCTTAACAGCCGAAAAACGCATTATAACGAACAGTTGCATTGCCATTGTCAGCTTGCGTACCTGCCAGCGTAGTCGCAGATAAAGACTGGCCTCGCTGAGATTTTCTCTGACTTTGTGCATACACTGGAAAAATGCGCATCAAGCAGTTAGCCAATGTTTACCCAACCTGAGCAAACGGGATTCTTACCCCTGGTGCAGCTGAGTGCGCTGGTGTCCAGGCTGATGACGCTGGGTTATCAATGTCTGGGCCCGACGGTCGAGAACGGCGCCATCGTCATGCGCGAACTCAGTAAACCGGATGGTCTGCCACGCGGTTTGCAGGCCGAACAGGCGCCGGGACACTACCGATTGAGGCGAGACCCCCACAATCGCTACTTCGCCTGGGCCAATGGCCCGCAGGCAATCAAGCCGCAGACCTTTGCACCAACGGAATCGCTGTGGCGCGTGGCACGCGACGATGCCGGCGCACTGAAGTTCACAGCCGTACTGCCGAGTTCACCCGCGCAGGCCATCATTGGCGTGCGTGCCTGCGACCTCGCTGCACTGGCCTTGCAGGATGCACATTTCCTGCGCGAAGGCCGGCACGATGCGCACTACGCACACCGGCGCGAGAAAATGTTTCTGGTCGCCGTGCAATGCGCCGAGCCCGGGGCGACGTGTTTTTGCGCGTCCACCGGTGACGGTCCGACTCCAACCGTGGGTTATGACATCTCACTGGCGGAACTTGAGGCGGGTTTTGTCGCAGTGGCCGGCAGCGCGAAGGGACAAGCCGTGCTGGATTTGCTGAATCTGTCGCCTGCCACACCGCAACAGATCGAGGCTGCCCAACAACAGGGGCAGGACGCTGCAGCCAGCCAGACGCGCAGCCTGCCTGTCCGCAATCTCCGTGACGTGTTGATGAGCCAACTGGAACATCCGCGCTGGGATGAAGTGGCAACGCGATGCCTGGCGTGCGGCAATTGCACGGCAGTCTGCCCCACCTGTTTTTGCCATGCCGAGATGGACGTACCGAGCCTTGATGGCCAGACAAGCGAGCATGAGCGGAAATGGGATTCGTGCTTTGGCGAGTCGCATGGTCATTTGCACGGCACCAATGTGCGGCCCGACATCCGCAGTCGCTATCGTCAATGGCTGACCCACAAACTGGCCACCTGGCACGACCAGTTTGGTCGCAGCGGCTGCGTCGGGTGTGGGCGCTGCATCGCCTGGTGCCCGGTTGGCATCGACCTGACTGAAGAAGTTGCCGCATTGACTGCTAACAAGGTGCAGGCATGACTGCAAAACCAGGTGTCGATGCCGGCCCGCCGCACACAGCCACGGTGGTGGCGCGCACCCAGGAATCACCAAGCATTTTCACCCTGCAGGTGCGTTTCGACGATGCGGCCACCCAGGCGGCCTACCGGTTTGCGCCCGGTCAATTCAACATGCTGTATCTGTTTGGCGTAGGTGAAGTTCCGGTTTCCATCATGTCAGACCCGGGCGACCGAAGCGGGATCGGCCATACCATTCGAGCGCTCGGACGCGTCACCCAGGGACTGGCTGCACTGCAATCCGGCGACAAGGTGGGGCTGCGCGGGCCGTTCGGCCGCGGCTGGCCACTCCAGGAAATAGGCGGAAATGACATTGTGCTGGTGACAGGTGGACTGGGGTGTGCGCCGGTGGTGTCGGTCATCCATTACATCCTGAAAAGACGCGAGCGTTATGGCAAGCTGGTCATCATCCAGGGCGTGAAACACACCGAGGATCTGATCTGGCGCGAACAGTATGACCGTTGGGCCAGGCTGCCGGATACGCAAGTTCTGGTGGCAGCCAGCGAAGGCGCTGCGCTGTGGCCCTGGCACGTCGGGCGCGTGACGGAATTATTTGGCCTCGCCCAGTTCAATCCAGCGTGCGCGTCGGCAATGATGTGCGGTCCGGAAGGCATGATGCGGGCCGCGGCTGACAGCCTGCTGCAGCGCGGGCTTCCCGAATCGCGTCTTTTCTTGAGCATGGAGCGCAACATGCAGTGTGCCGTGGGCCGCTGTGGCCACTGTCAATTGGGCGGCTCGTTTGTTTGTCGCAATGGCCCGGTGTTCAGCTGGGGCCAGGTCAAATCCTTGCTGGCGCACCGGGGATTTTGATGAACGCGCCCACGTTGCCTTCCAGCAAGCCGCGCGTGGCGGTTCACAAGTTCAGCTCCTGCGATGGCTGCCAGCTGGCTTTTCTCAATCTCGGCGAGGATCTGCTCACGCTTGCTGAGCGAGTCGAACTGGTTCATTTTGCCGAAGCCGGCGCGCTTGATCCGGATACCGACGTGGACGTGGCGTTTGTCGAAGGCAGCGTGTCTACACCGGAAGACCTCGAACGCATCCAGCATGTACGCCAGCACTGCCGCATGCTGATCGCCATCGGTGCCTGCGCCACCTCCGGCGGTATACAGGGGCTGCGCAACCAGGCCAACGGCGCGCAATGGGTGGCGCAGATTTACAGCCACCCCGATGCGATTGCCAGTCTGGATCGCTCGACTCCGATCGCAGACCATGTAAAAGTTGATTTCGAACTGTGGGGCTGCCCGGTCAGCAGTTCGCAGATCCTGGCGGTGGTGAATTCCCTGCTGCTTGGGGTTGCACCGCGGGACAATGCTGACAAGGTGTGTACCGAATGCAAACGGCGCAATCTGACCTGCGTCATGGTCAGCCACGGGGTGGCCTGCATGGGGCCGGTCACGCGGGCCGGCTGTGGAGCCTTGTGTCCCAGCCTTGGGCGCGACTGCTACGGCTGTTATGGCCCGGCGGAAAATGCCAATACCGATGCGCTTGCGGCGCAATTCCGTGCCCTGGGGCTCACACCCCAGTCCATCGTGCAACGCTTCCAGTCGATCAACAGCCAGGCCCCCGTCTTTCTGGCGGCAGCGGACAAGGTCAAGACGCGATGACTGAGCAGAAACGAACGGTTTCGATTCATGTCCCGGTGCTGACACGGGTGGAAGGCGAGGGCGCACTCGATTTGCGCATCGAGAATGGCGAGATTGCAGAGTTGCGCCTGCGCATCTTCGAGCCGCCGCGCTTCTTCGAGAAGTTTCTGGAAGGCCGCAGCTATACCGAAATTCCCGACATGGTGGCGCGCATTTGCGGTATCTGCCCGGTCGCCTATCAGGCCACTGCGGCGCAGGCACTGGAGAAACTGTTCGGCGTCGAACTCAGTCCGTGGGCGCAGGCCATGCGCCGGGTGTTTTATTGCGGCGAGTGGATCCAGAGCCACAGCCTGCACATCCACCTGCTGGCCGTGCCGGATTTTTTCGGCTGCAACAGCGCAATTGATCTGGCGCGCATTGCGCCGGACGAGGTGCGCCGCGGATTACGGATTCAGGCATTGGGCAACGAGCTGATGGAGCTGTTTGGCGCCCGGTCGGTGCATCCGGTGGGCATCCGCGTGGGCGGGTTTCACCATGCGCCCGCGTTGTCGCAAATCAGCGTCATCCGTGACAAACTGCGCGCCGCGCTGCCGGAGGCCGAGGCGCTGATCCGCTGGGTGGCCAGGATTCCGGTGCCACAGGATGACCAGGCCTTTGTTTCAGTCGCCATGCGTCACACCAGCGACTATGCCATCGAGCGTGGACAGATCGGCGCCAGCGACGGTCTGAACATCGAGGCCGACACCTTCGATGACCACTTTGCCGAGTATCACGAACCCTTTTCCACCGCGCTGTTCAGCACCTATCATCAGCAGCCGTATCTGGTGGGGCCACTGGCCCGGCTCAATCTGAACCACGCGAGCCTGTCGGAACGGGTCAACGCGCTGCTGGCCGAAACGGGCCTCGCGCTGCCCAGCCGCAACCTGTTCCACAGTCTGCAGGCGCGGGCAGTTGAAATCATGCTGGCCCTGCATGAAGCGCTGCGTTTGCTCGAGGCCTATCAGGTACCCGACTCACCCTATGTCGATGTCACCCCGCGTGCGGGTGTGACCACCGGCTGCACCGAAGCGCCGCGCGGCCTGTTGTGGCATCGTTATGAAATGGACGCTGACGGCTGCGTGGTCAACGCGCGCATCGTGCCGCCGACCAGCCAGAACCAGGGGCGCATCGAGGAAGACTTGCAACTGTCGTTGCTGAATTTCGGCCTGGATCAGCCGGATGATGCGCTGCGGTTACACTGCGAAAAAGTCATTCGCAACTACGATCCCTGCATATCCTGCGCGACCCATTTCCTGCGGATGAACGTCGAGCGGACATGACGACATTTTGAAATTCAATTTCAAGTTGAAAAATTTCATTGCCGGATAATCTGCACGTACCAAAACACATAAAATGCAGTCCGTAGTTAACCAACCACGCGGCAGCCTTGTTGCACGGCCTGTGGCTTAAGCTTCACTCACTTGATGGTTTGGGAATGGAATGAACAGGGTGTGCATCCTCGGGATCGGTTCGCCAGCGGGTGACGATCGGGCTGGCTGGCTGACCATCGATGCCTTGATCGCACTCGGCATGAAAACCGGCAATGATTTTGTCATCGAAAAGCTGGATCGTCCCGGTGCCAATCTGATCCCCCTGCTGGAAAGCGCCGCCTGGGTCATCCTGATCGATGCCATGCAAAGCCATGGCCCGATCGGCCGGATACAGCATTTTGGTGAGGAGGACTGGCCTGTCTATTGCCAGGGTGTCTCCAGCCATGGATTTGGTGTGCTGAATGCCTTGTCGCTGGCACGTGAACTCGGCAATCTGCCATCACGACTGGATGTGTATGGAATAGAAATCAGCTCAGCGTCCCCCGATGATGAAGCAGGGAGCGCGATTCAATTCTCCGCGCAGCAACTCGCCCGCCAAATTGCAAACAAGGTAACTGCTGCTTGATGCAGAATACATATCCTGGAATTCAAGGAAATCCACTGTATTAACAAGGTTGTGTGCAGGACAGGTCCGAGATTACTCTGGGCAACCGTAAAAACGCATGCCCCATATATTGGCCGATAGTGTCCGTTGACGCTGGCATTGTAGCCGGGCCATTCCGGCTCGATAACCAAGGACACAAAAACATCGTGGTATTCCGAATCTTATTGCAGGTGGGGCTGATTTGGCTGTTGTCGTCCGCTTCCGGATGGGCAGTACAGGTTCGCATTCCCGTCCGGGTAGGCGTATTCGAGAACCCGCCGATTGTGAGTGCACCGCCCGGTAAATTGCCCGAAGGCATTGCGATTGACGTGATCCGTTCGGTGGCAGAACAGGAGCACTGGAAGGTCATCTATGTTGCCGACACCTGGGACAATCTGATTGAACGGCTCGACAAGGGCGAAATCGACCTGCTCGTAGGAATCGCCTTCAGCGACGAACGCGCAAAACGTTTCCAGTTCAGCCAGCAAAGCCTGATTGGAAACTGGGGGATGGTGTTCCGCCATGCCAAGACCCATATCAATTCGCTC
>JBBQDI010000082.1:0-6760 GCA_038319505.1 Burkholderiales bacterium | reverse complement strand
CTCCCGGCGAATGGTTTGAGAGGAGGGGCATCAGCCCCTCTTTCTGTATTGAATCTGGCTGGTTTGAAATTGAATTGAGAGGAATACGAAATGGCAGAAATCACTGCAAGCATGGTCAAGGAACTGCGCGAAAAAACCGATGCGCCGATGATGGACTGCAAAAAGGCCCTGTCGGAAGCCGCTGGCGACATGCAAAAAGCTGAAGAAATTCTGCGCGTACGTTTCGGTAACCGGGCAGCCAAGAGCGCCAGCCGGGTGGCGGCTGAAGGCGTGGTGGCCATTGCCATCAGCGCAGATGGAAAATCGGCTGCAATGATCGAAGTGAATTGCGAAACTGATTTCGTGGCCAAGAATGACGATTTCCTGGCGCTGTCCAATACGTTGGCCGACATGGTGTTGAAACAGAATCCGGCTGACGTTGCTGCTTTGTCGGCGTCGCCTTACAACGGCACCACGGTGGAAGCTTTCCGTACCGAACTGGTTGGAAAAATGGGCGAAAACATGTCGGTGCGCCGCTTTGTGCGCCTGGACGGTCAGGGCAAGTTCGCCAGCTACATCCACGGTGGAAAAATTGGTGTGCTGGTCGATGTGACCGGTGACGAAGCGCTTGCGCGCGACATCGCCATGCATATTGCGGCGGCCAAGCCGAAGTCGCTGGATGCATCGGGTGTTGCGCCTGAACTCATTGAAACGGAACGCCGTGTCGCAATCGAGAAAGCCAAGGAAGCCGGCAAGCCGGAAGCCATGCTGGAAAAGATTTCCGATGGCACGGTGCAGAAGTTCCTCAAGGAAGTCACCCTGTTGTCGCAGCCTTTTGTCAAAGATGACAAGCAGTCCGTCGAGCAGGTTCTCAAGTCGAAAAACTCGCAGTGCCATGGTTTTGTGATGTACGTGGTGGGTGAGGGCATCGAGAAAAAAGTGAACGACTTTGCTGCTGAAGTGGCTGCTGCTTCCAAGGTTTAATTGAGCATGGCCCCTGTCCGACGAATTTTGCTGAAGCTCTCCGGTGAAGCCCTGATGGGGCCGGACAGCTTCGGCTACCATTCCGACACCATGGCTGGATTTGTCGGGCAGATTCGCGAAGTGGTGGCGATGGGCGTACAGGTCGGCATCGTGGTCGGCGGTGGCAATCTGTTCCGCGGCGCCACCGGTGCCCTGTCAGGGATGAACCGGGCCACGGCTGATTCGATGGGCATGTTGGCCACGGTGATGAATGCGTTGGCGCTGAAGGATGCGTTGCAGCTGTCTGGCGTCGACGCGCGGGTGCAGACTGCCTTGCACATTGCCCATGTCGGTGAGGATTTTGATCGAGACGAAGCGGTACGCCATCTGGAAGCGGGGCAGGTCGTGATTTTTGGGGGCGGCACGGGAAACCCGTTTTTCACCACGGATACGGCGGCCGCGCTGCGTGCTGCCGAAATCGGCGCAGATCTGCTGATCAAGGCGACCAAGGTCGACGGTGTCTATACGGCCGATCCGCATAAAGATCCACAGGCCAGGCGCTACGAGGTATTGAGCTTCGACGAGGCAATCGCCAATAATCTGGGGGTGCTCGATACCGCCGCTTTCGCCTTGTGCCGAGAACAGAAATTGACACTGGTTGTGTTCAATGTTTTCAAGCCAGGCGCATTGAAGCGCGTGGTGGCGGGTGAAAATGAAGGCACGCGCGTAACCTTGAACTGAGGGGATATCATGGCTGAACAGACGATTGCGGAGATCAAGCAGTCCGCTGAACAAAAAATGGGCAAGTCGCTGGAGTCGTTGAAGAACGATCTGGCCAAAGTGCGTACAGGGCGCGCCCATACCGGCATTCTTGATCACGTCATGGTCGATTATTACGGTACGCCGACCGCAGTGCCACAAGTGGCAAACGTCTCGCTGATCGACAGCCGCACCATCGGGGTTCAGCCATGGGAAAAGACCATGGTCGCCAAGGTTGAAAAGGCGATCCGCGACTCCGATCTGGGACTTAACCCCTCCACCTACGGCGATGTCATTCGTGTACCCACGCCCTCGCTGACCGAGGAGCGCCGTCGTGACCTGATTAAAGTGGTACGCAACGAAGCAGAAGGTGCGCGCGTGGCGATCCGGAATATTCGTCGCGATGCGAACGGCACAGTCAAGGATATGGTCAAGGACAAGACCGCAACGGAAGATGAAGATCGCCGCACCCAGGACGAGGTGCAAAAACTCACCGACAAATTCATCGGCGAAATAGACAAGATGCTGGCCGAAAAAGAGAAAGACCTGCTCGCAGTCTGAGCATCTCGGGCGAGCATATTCGGCGTGTCAACCAGCACGAATCAAATACATTCTGAAAGCATTCATGTGCCACGGCACATAGCCATCATCATGGACGGCAATGGCCGTTGGGCGAAGAAGCGTCTGATGCCACGCGTCGCCGGGCATCGGAAGGGCGTCGAGGCATTGCGAGGGGTCATCCGCACCTGTGCCGAGCGTGGCGTATCGCATCTCACCGTGTTTGCCTTCAGTTCGGAAAATTGGCGCCGTCCACAGGAAGAGGTCACCCTGCTGATGGAGTTGTTCATGCGTGCGCTGGAAAATGAAGTTGCGCGTCTGCACGAAAACGACATCCGTTTTCGTGTCATTGGTAACCTGTCCGGGTTTTCCACACGTATCCAGGACCTGATCCGCGATGCCGAAGCACTGACGCAAAACAATACCCGTCTGACTTTCACGGTTGCCGCCAATTACGGTGGACGCTGGGATATCGTTCAGGCGATCAAAAAGATGATGGGTGCCAATGTGGTACCGGAAGCGGTGAGCGAGGCCATGCTCGCGCAACATCTCAGCATGGCCGACATGCCCGAGCCGGACCTGTTCATTCGTACCGGCGGAGAGAAGCGCATCAGTAATTTCCTGCTGTGGCAGCTGGCCTACACCGAGTTGTATTTCACCGACGCGTTATGGCCGGACTTCAACGCCAAGGCACTGGATACGGCCATCGAATCCTACCGCACCCGTGAACGCCGCTTTGGCCGAACCAGTGAACAGGTGCGTTCGGCTTCGTGAGATATTTCCGGGCATCCCTTCCATGACGCCACTCCTGAGCCGGGTGCTGACCGCTGCCTTGCTGTTGTCCGTATTTGTCCCCGCCGTGCTGTGGGCGCCTGCCTGGTTGTGGGCCCTCCTGATGGCAGCGGTGGTCGGCATGGCCGCTTACGAATGGGCCCGTCTGAGCCATTTTCCGCCACTGTCTGCGCGTACCTACGCCATTCTGCTGACCCTTTGCGCCCTTGCGTTGCCCTATGTATGGGCGGAGGACTGGCTGTTGTTGCAGACGGGGCTCATCGTGCTGGCCATTGCGTTCTGGCTGGTCATCGCGCCGCTATGGCTGCTGGGGCGCTGGCACGCAGAGCATCCGTTTGTTCGCGCCGCAGTCGGCGTTGTGCTGCTGTTGCCGACCTGGGCCGCGCTGCTGTATCTCCACGCACGGGGTCCCGCCATGCTGATTGGGGTGATGGCGATAGTCTGGATTGCAGATACGGCCGCCTATTTTGCCGGACGTCATTTTGGGCGCAATAAACTCGCGCCCACGATCAGCCCCGGCAAGACAAGGGAAGGCGTGGCGGGTGCGTTCATTGCACTCATGCTGTATGCCGGGGTGCTCAGCCTGTTCTCCAAACTGCCGCTGCTGCCATTGTTCATTGCGGTAGCCGGATTGCTTTATATGTCGGTGCTGGGTGACCTGTTCGAATCATGGATCAAGCGTGTTTCAGGCATGAAGGACAGCGGTGACTTGCTGCCCGGCCATGGCGGGGTGCTCGACCGTATCGATGCCTTGACGTCGACCTTGCCGATCGCCACAGGGGTGTTGATGTGGCTGGAGCGCTCCGTATGACTACTCGCAGCATGAACCCGCGCGTACTGACCGTTCTGGGTGCCACCGGCACCATCGGCGTCAACACGCTCGATGTCGTGGCACGCCATCCCGGGCGGTTTGAGATTTTTGCCCTGACCGGCGCGACCCAGGTCGAGCGTATGGTCGAGCAGTGCCGCACCCACAGGCCGCGCCTGGCCGTGATGAGTGAACCGGCTGCCGCGGCGGCGTTGCGTGCAAGAATTGCCGAAGAGAAACTACCGGTGACGGTGCTTGAAGGTGAAGCCGCATTGACCGAAGTGGCTATCGCCCCGGAAGTGGATACCGTGATGGCCGCGATTGTCGGCGCAGCGGGTTTGCCGGCCACGCTGGCGGCGGCGCAGGCAGGCAAACGGATTTTGCTGGCCAACAAGGAGACGCTGGTAGTCTCCGGACAGTTGTTCATGGATGCAATTGCCGCCAGCGGGGCTGAACTGCTGCCGATCGATTCCGAGCACAATGCAATATTCCAGGCGCTGCCGCGCGATTTCAATGGTGATTTTCAGCATGCTGGTGTGAAGGCACTGTGGCTCACTGCGTCGGGCGGGCCGTTCCGCACGCTGTCGGCCGAGGCCATTTCCGCCGCCACGCCGGCGCAGGCCGTGGCGCATCCCAACTGGGTGATGGGTAAAAAGATTTCGGTCGATTCGGCGAGCCTGATGAACAAGGGTCTCGAGGTGATCGAAGCACGTTGGTTGTTCAATGCGCGTCCCGATCAAATCAAGGTGGTGGTGCATCCGCAAAGCATCGTGCATTCGATGGTCGAATACGCTGACGGTTCGGTGATCGCGCAGATGGGCACGCCTGACATGCGCACGCCCATTGCCTATGCATTGGGATTCCCGGAACGCATCGAAGCCGGCGTGTCGGCACTGGAGCTGATCGGCAGGCAACTCACCTTTGAGGAACCCGACACCGCGCGCTTCCCGTGTCTGCAATTGGCGTTTGACGCGCTCCACGCGGGCGGCAATGCCGCGGCGGTGCTGAATGCCGCCAATGAAGTAGCCGTCGCCCGCTTTCTTGAAGGCGCAGCCCCGTTCAATGCCATCGCCGCCAGCATTGCGCACACACTGGACAAGCTGGCAGGCGGCGCGGCCCGCACGCTGGAAGATTTGCTCGAAGCCGACCGGCAGGCGCGCAGCGTGGCCGAGGCGTATCTGGGGGGCGCACGCGCATGAGTGTTTTGCACACTGTTGTATGGTTTCTGATCGCCATCGGCGTGCTGGTGGTAGTGCATGAGTTTGGCCATTACCTTGCCGCGCGTCTGGCCGGGGTCAAGGTGCTGCGATTTTCGGTCGGTTTTGGGAAGCCCTTGATCAGCCGCCGGTTTGGCCGTGACCAGACCGAGTGGTCACTGGCCACCTTGCCGCTTGGCGGTTACGTCAAAATGCTCGACGAGCGTGAGGGCGAAGTCCCTGCTACAGAAGCGCATCGCAGTTTTAACCGTGCGACCGTGTGGCGACGCATCGGCATTGTTGCCGCTGGGCCAATCGCCAATTTCCTGCTCGCCATCGTGTTCTATTGGGTGTTGTTCATGCACGGGCTGCCTGCGCTCAAGCCCATGGTAGGGGAACCCCCTGCCGGAACCGCTGCTGCGAACGCGGGCCTGGTGGCGGGCGATGAAATTCGTAGCGTTAATGGCAAAGCCACCCCCTCGTTCCAGGATCTGCGTCTGAATCTTCTGCGCGCGGGAGTGGCGGGTGAGCCCGTTGTACTGGACCTGGCCGATGGTCGCCAGGCCCGGCTTGATGCGCTACACATGGAAACCGAAAACCTGGAACAGGATACGCTGCGCCCCCTCGGCATCGTGCGTTACGATCCGGAGATTGCGCCTGTCCTCGGCAAGCTCTTGCCCGATGGCGCCGCCGCCCGCACCGGGCTTATGACAGGCGACCGCCTGGTTTCGGCGAATGGCCAGGGCATTGCAACCTGGCAGGGCTGGGTGCAGGTAGTACGCCAGCATCCGGCCAAGCCCTTGAATATTGAGTACGAGCGAAATGGACGCCGTGCGACATTGACGCTGGTGCCTGACGCCATAGAAGAATCGGGCGAGCGGGTAGGGAAAATTGGCGCGGGCCCGCATATTGACGAAACGTTTCTTGCCACCTTGATGACCGAGGTGCGCTATGGCCCCCTTGAAGCGTTGGGGCAGGGCGCGATCAAAACCTGGGATATGAGCGTATTTACCCTCGAAATGATGGGGCGCATGGTGCTGGGGCAGGTGTCATGGAAGAATCTGTCAGGCCCGCTGACCATTGCAGATTATGCCGGGCAGAGTGCGTCACTCGGCTGGATCAGCTTTGTTGGCTTTCTGGCTTTGGTCAGCGTGAGTCTGGGGGTGCTGAACCTGTTGCCTGTTCCGCTACTGGATGGCGGGCACCTCATGTATTATGTGGCCGAAGTTTTCACCGGCCGGTCCGTGTCTGAACGTACCATGGAAATAGGCAGCCGAATCGGTATGGCTTTGCTGCTGCTGCTGATGTCCTTTGCCCTGTTCAACGATTTGCAACGCCTGATAGGTGGATGAAAGAACCATGATTCTCAACCGTTTGACGCTTGCGTTAGCCACTGTTTTTATTACCCCGACGGCACTTGCCGAAGCGCCCTTCGTCGTCAAGGACATCCGCGTCGAAGGCATTCAACGCACCGAGGCGGGTACGGTTTTCAGCTATCTGCCGGTAAAAGTTGGCGAGACGATGACCGATGAAAAAACCGCGGCGGCGATCAAGGCACTCTACGCCACCGGTTTTTTCAAGGATGTAAGGCTGGAAGCGCGCGATGGCGTCGTGATTGTCTCCGTTGAAGAGCGCCCCTCCATTTCGAAAATCACCCTGCTAGGGATCAAGGAGTTTTCCGAAGAAGACTTGAAAGCCGGTCTGA
>JBBQDI010000081.1:0-6766 GCA_038319505.1 Burkholderiales bacterium | reverse complement strand
CACCAGCACCCTGATTTTGCAAGAATGATTTGTAGTACTGAATTTCAAAGAGGCTGACATGAACGCATTGCCGAAGATTGCCCAGAAAATGACCCGTTATCTGTTCGGGATTGCTCTATTCACAGGATTGGTGCTGCCACTCGCGGTGCACGCTGCGGGTGAGCCGCCCACCGGTAACGCGGTGCAAAGTGTCGATACCACTACACTGCCCGGAGGAAAAGTCGTCGTGCGGATTACGCTCAAGAATGCGTTGACCGCTACGCCGGCTGGCTTTACCGTCGGCAACCCGCCGCGCATTGCACTTGACCTCCCCGATACGGCAAATGCCATGGGCCGCAATACCGTGGTGGCCAACCTTGGCCCGTTATCGAGCGTGAATGTGGTGCAGGCCGGGACGCGCACCCGCCTGGTGCTGAATCTGAACAAGTCGGTTGAGTATGAAGCCACGCTTGACGGCAAGACGCTGCTTGTTTCATTGGGCGATATTGGCGCAGGCGCTGCGCCGGTGAATGTCAGCCCACGTTTTGCCGAGGCAGCACCTGGTGCGGCGCGCCACAGCATCCGTGATGTCGATTTCAGGCGCGGCGCAGCGGGCGAGGCACGCATCGTGACCACGCTGTCCGACACGCAGACGGGCATCAACATCCGTCAACAGGCCAATGGCGTGGTCGTCGATTTCATCGGCACCGAATTGCCCAAGGCCCTGCAGCGTCGTCTGGACGTGGCCGATTTCGGCACCCCGGTGCAGATCATCGAAACTTACACTCTGGGTGACAACACACGCATGGTGATCCAGCCCAAGGGCGGCTGGGAATATTCTGCCTATCAGGCCGACAACAGCTTTATCGTGGAAGTCAAACAGAGCGACGACGCGCAGAAGAAAACCGCTGACGGCAAGATGAAATACGTCGGCGAGAAACTCTCGCTCAACTTCCAGAACGTCGAAGTGCGCTCGGTTCTGCAAGTCATTGCCGACTTCACCGGCCTCAACATCATCGCCAGCGATACCGTCTCAGGCAACCTGACACTGCGTTTGAAAGACGTGCCCTGGGATCAGGCGCTCGATCTCATCATGCAGACCAAGGGTCTGGACAAGCGCGCAAACGGCAATGTGATCTGGATCGCGCCCAAGGACGAACTGCTGACCAAGGAAAAGTTGGAGTTCGAAGCCAAATCGGCCGTAGTCGATCTGGAACCGGTGGTCACTGAATACATTCAGCTTAATTACATGCGGGCCGATGAAGCGCAAAGTATGTTGTATGGAACACCCGGAACGGGCAATACGGCAGCGCTCTCTGTTAACTGTTCGGCACAGGCGGGTGGGTTGAGCGGTACGGCTGTACAGGCAACACAAGCCAAAGGTGACGACAGCCAGAAAGTCCTGACCAAGCGGGGTCGCGCAACTTTTGATTTGAAAACCAATACGCTGATCATTACCGATACGGCACGCAAGATTCAGGAAGTACGCGAATTGCTGGCGCGTCTGGATGTGCCCGCTCGCCAGGTGATGATCGAGGCACGGGTGGTGGTGGCAACCGATGGCTGGAGTCGCGATCTGGGCGCACGATTGGGCTTTCAGATGGCCAATAGAAATGTTTTAGGCAATAACGTTGCGGGTGAACAGACCATTCCCGGAACGCCTGTTTCTTCGAACCCATATGCTACCGGCCAGTCGCTGCCAACTGTACCGGGTGCGGCCAACCTGGCGCTGTCCCTGTTGAATATTGCCAACGGCAACCTTCTGAGTCTGGAGTTGCGGGCACTTGAGGCCGACAGCAAGGGCAAGGTCATCTCCAATCCGCGTGTGATGACCAGCAACCAGAAACCGGCGGTGATTCTGAACGGCACGCAGATCGCCTACGAAACAACTTCGACATCAGGAGGCGCCGTAACGTCAACAGTCACATTCAAGGACGCATTCCTGTGCCTGCTGGTTGATCCACAGATTCTGAACAACGATTCGATCATCCTGACCGTCGAGGTGCAGAAAGACTCGGCGCGTTTCGCTCAGGGAATCAGGATTCCGGCCATCGATACCAAGCGGATCAAGACGCAGGTGCGCGTCAATAACGGTGAGACGCTGGTGTTGGGTGGCATCTTCGATGGAGATGAAAGTACGTCCGTGGACAAGGTGCCATTGCTGGGCGATATTCCTGTATTCGGGAATCTGTTCAAGTCCACCTCGAAGACGAACAATAAGACCGAACTGATCATCTTCCTCACGCCACGCATTCTCGACGAGCGTCTGTCGCTCCATTGATAGCGGTGGCTTGACCAAGCGCGGGCCGGTCCCGCGCTTTTTTTCGTCCTGATTTTCTTCTGCCGTTCGCTCTTGTGTCGATGCTCATGAAGCCGCAGTCCATTAGAATGGCGCCATGAGCAAGCGCGACAATCTTTACCTTGTTGGATTGATGGGAGCGGGCAAGACCACGGTGGGCCGGCTGCTGGCCAGGCATTATGGTTGTGTCTTCCACGATTCTGACCATGAAATCGAGGCGCGAACAGGCGTCAAGATTCCGGTCATATTCGAGATCGAAGGCGAAGCAGGATTTCGCAAACGTGAAGAAGCGGTCATCGCTGAGCTGACTGCCAAGTCAGGTATTGTCCTGGCCACGGGTGGCGGGGCGGTGCTGTCGCCCATTACGCGTGATAATTTGCAGAATAGTGGCGTGGTGATTTATTTGCGCGGCACGCCCGAACACTTGTATGAACGCACCCGGCACGACCGTAATCGTCCGCTGCTGCAAACCGAAAATCCGCTTGCCAGTCTGCGCGAGTTGTATCAGCAGCGTGACCCGCTGTACCGCGAGGTGGCCGACTTTGTGGTGGATACCGGGCGGCAAAGTGTTGGGGGCATGACCCGCGTGCTCTGCGGCAAGCTGGATTTGCTCAGGAGCGGGCTGCCGCTGCCCGACACAACAGACTGAATGTGGCGGGCTTTCTACGCAGGTCTGCTTTGTTTGTTGGCGGGAACGTCAGTAGCAGCAGACTTTCGCGCCAGTGCAGAGAGCGTGACTATTTCCAACAATACTGTCATTGCGCAAGGTGAGGGCATTGCGATAAGAAACCGTGAACCCACCGTTTGGCCGCTAAAGGTTTTTTCCAGTGCGGAATTTTCTGGTTCGCCCGTATCAGGCGGTCATGCTACGGGCCATCTGCTCCGCGATTATGATGAGGCTGCCCGCTTGCTTCGCGCACCCTATGAAGCAGCATTGGAAATGGATCCTTCGCCTATCCATGTTATGCGTTACCGTGACATTCAAGTTTGGCCCACCTTGCCTTCCGAGCCTTCCGGTTTGGATGGGAACCCTTTGGTGCCGGGGGACATCGGCGCGGTGACCTCTGTTTCGGCAGGAAAGATGAGATTGCCAGGAGTACACCCGTGACGACTTCAAGCCTGATGATGGGCGCTCATCTCCCGCGTCGCATGATCGCCCTTGCATTGGCTTGTATCGGGGGCGTCTTGTTGTACGACTATCCGGTATTCAGGCCGCTGTTAGGGGGATTCCTGCTGGTTTATGGCGGGCTCATGTTCAGGTGGCCGAGGGTGTGGCTGGCCATTTTGCCCGCCTGTGTTCCCCTGCTTCAGTTGGCTCACTGGAGTGGGCGGCTGTTTCTGGAAGACCTCGACATTGTTTTCGTGTTTACGCTGGCTGTTCTGCTTTGGCAGGCGCCGGACCCCACCACGCATCGGCACCTTCGCCTGCCCGCCATATTCCATCTCGTGGTACTGCTGTTGGCGGTGTCTTATCTGACCAGTCTGGCGATCGGCATGTATCCCTGGCCGGATTGGCGGGCCCCGGAATTTTTGGCGACTTTCCTCAGCCCGGCCAATGCGCTACGTGAGTTCAAAGGTTTTTTCTGGGCAATGTTGCTTTCGCCATTTGTTTTGCGTGCCTTTCGTGAACACCTCACCGAGGCACGGCAGATGGTCGTCGTCGGCATGGTGGTGGGGGTGATGGTCACGGGGGTGATGGCGTTGTGGGAGCGGGGTGTCTGGCAAGCGCTAATTTATGGGCATGACAGGTATCAGATTCTGGGCCCCTTGCTCGACTTTTCGACCCCCTACCGGGTTACCGGCACCTTTGCAGAAATGCATACGGGGGGCGAGGCCATAGACGGTTATCTTGGACTGGCATGGCCGATGATGGTGCTGGCCCTGGTGATGTCGCGCAAACCATGGGCCCTGGCACTATCCAGTCTGGCGCTGGGGTTGGTGATTTACAGTTTGGTCACCACCTTTTCGCGTGGCCTATATTTTTCGCTAGCCGTGGCAGGCGGCGTTTGGCTGTTTGGTTTGATGCGCGCGTTCCATCCAGTCCCCGGATCCGAGAAAACCGTCCGCATCGCGCCCCTGGTGTTGCTGCTCGGTGCGGGTGCATTGCTCATGGGGTATGCCTATAGCCGGGGCGGCACGCCAGGTCTGGCAAGCACGATGCTAATGTTTTGCACAGCGACCTGGCTGGCCTGGCGGCCGATCTCGCGAAGCATGGATAGTGCCGTTCTCATGGCCGTTTTCGGTTTGAGTGTCTGGGCTGCTGCCCATGGCATGTTCACGAGCAAATGGCATCCCATTGACCTGGGTGTGGCGGTACCGTTTGCTTTATTGCTTATAAGCGGAGCCGGCCTGCCTGGTTATGGGGTTGGCCGGTTGCTCCCGCGCGGCTTCGGGATCAAGCCCTATCTGGTGGTGGTGATTATTCTGGTGGCGGGGGCGGGCACCCTGGGTCCCGCCCTCATGGGATTTCGGATGACAGAACGGTTCTCTAGCGTGGGCGCGGATTTTTCAACGCGCACCGATCATTGGCGTCATGTATTGGCCCTCAAGAATGGCCACCTGCTGGATCAGGTTTCTGGCATGGGATTGGGTAGTTTCCCGAGGGTGTATCACTGGGACAACGCCAATCGGCCCGAGGGAAGCGGCGATTTTTCTCTGGTGCGCGAGAATGGCAATACCTTTCTTCGAACCACGGGAGGCAAGGATCTGCGCCTCGGGCAACGTGTGTCCGTTGGGGCCATGGAACCGGTTCAGCTGCACTTGCGCGTGCGCACGCCATCGCCCGAAGCTCGGCTGAAAATACGGTTATGCCGCCGCTTTGTCATTCATCCATCGGAATGGAATGGTCAGTGCGTGACGTACGATCACGCGCTCACCAATACCCATGGACAGTGGCAGGACATTGTCTTTGATTTTGATACGGGCCAGATCGGGGATGGCTTGCAACTGGCCAGACCGCCGCTCATGCTGGAAATCAACAACCGCCGGGAATACAAGTTGATGTACTCAGCGCCTGCCGTGGTGGATATGGATGACATCAGCCTCACGGACAAGCGGGGCAAAATGTATGTGGTCAACGGTGATTTTGAACGTGGAACGGATCGCTGGCTGCCCTACTACGACTTCAATCATCTTCCCTGGCATATCAAGAACATCTGGCTGCATTTTTATTTTGAGATGGGCGCATTAGGCATGATCGCGTTTGCAGCAAGCTGGATGATTGCGCTCGCTGTGGCCTGGCGTGCCGCCGCAAAGCGGGACATATTTCCCGTTGGGGTGGCTGCGGCGTTAACGGGCTTCGTGGCTGTGGGAACATTCGGTTCTCCCATCGACGCCCCAAGGGTAGCCTGGCTTTACTACTTCTTATTTTTTGTTTTAATTGCCCAATATGCTGTGGCCGATCCAAAAAAATCACGTGTTAAACGACGGCGTTCCCATTCTGATATTGCGACTGAAAAATGAACTGTCTTGATGTATTCAACGGCGACGCCGATGGCATTTGTGCGCTGCACCAGCTACGACTGGTCGATCCGGCCGATTCCGAACTGGTTACCGGCCCCAAGCGCGACATCAGCTTGCTGAAACGGGTCAACGCCGTTGCAAGTGATCACGTTACGGTGCTCGACATTGCCTTGTCGAAAAACCGCGAAGCGCTGGATCGCCTGCTGGAAAAAGGCGTGCGTGTTCGCTACTTCGATCACCATCAGCCGGGTGACATTCCGGCCCATCCGAATTTCGAGCCGCATATCAATACCGATGCCAATGTGTGCACCAGCCTGTTGGTGAATGACTATTTGCAAGGAAAACAGTTGGTGTGGGCGGTGATCGCCGCGTTTGGTGACAACCTTGCCGATGCTGCACGGCATGCCGCACTGCCCTTGAACCTGTCTGTTGAAAAGCTTGGAAAACTGAAGTCGCTTGGCGAATGCCTCAATTACAACGGCTATGGCGAAACGCTCGACGATTTGTTTTACGATCCGGCCGAGTTGTATCGCCAGTTGCGTCCGTTTGCCGATCCCTTCGCGTTCATCGCTGACTCACCCGTCTTTAAAACGCTGACAATTGGATACCAGAGCGATATGGCACGTGCCGTCGCGGTGAAGGCAGCGGAAACGCGCGCGGCTGGGCGAATTTTCATGTTGCCTGCCAAGAAATGGGCGCGGCGCATTTCCGGTGTGTTCGGCAATCAACTTGCAGTCGAGTCACCCGCGCAGGCACATGCCGTGCTCACCGCCAAACCGGACGGCGGCTATGTGGTGAGCGTTCGCGCGCCATTAAGGAGCAAATCAGGCGCGGATGAATTGTGCAGCCAGTTTGATACCGGAGGCGGACGCAAGGGGGCTGCCGGCATCAATCATCTGCCCGATTCTGAACTTGGCCGCTTTAATGCCAAGTTTTTTGCGATCTTTTCTCGGAGCTGAATGGTGAATCAACTGATCGCGCCCTATGGCGGCACCCTCGTCAACCTCATCGATCCCGCAAAAAGGG
>JBBQDI010000080.1:0-6789 GCA_038319505.1 Burkholderiales bacterium | reverse complement strand
CAGGGTTTCCAGTGCCTCGGTCTCGATGGCTTCGCTGACCAGAATGCGCGCGGGGATCGGGTGGTCCAGGTAATGCTGGGCGATAAAGGCATCCAGCGCTTCAGCCGGGGTGGCACCTTCGCTGTGTTGCGGGAAAAAACTGCGGTCGCCCAGATGCCGTCCGCCGCGGATCATGGTCAGGTTGACTGCGATGACGCCTGCGACTTCGGCCACTGCGACGACGTCGGCATCGGCATCGCCGCCCGACGTGTCGACAAACTGCTTTTCGCGCAGCACGGCCAGCATGCGCAGGCGGTCACGCAGCAGGGCGGCAGTCTCGAAGTCGAGCGCGGACGCGGCGGCATTCATCTGTTCGGTGATCTGTTCGGTCAAGACAGAGGCTTCGCCATTTAACAGGTGTGCGGCAGCGCTGACATCACGCGCATAGGCTTCCGGGCTGATGTGTTTGACGCACGGCGCGGTGCAGCGCTTGATCTGGTGCAACAGGCACGGCCGCGAGCGGTTGGCAAACACGGAGTTTTCGCAGGTGCGCAGCTGAAACATTTTCTGCAGCAACTGGATACTCTCGCGCACGGCGTAGGCGTTGGGGTAGGGGCCGAACGCGTGGTCCTGCTTTTTCGGGGTGCCGCGAAAATAGGCGAGACGCGGAAAACGGTGGCCCGTCAGCAGCAGGTAGGGATAGGACTTGTCGTCGCGAAACAGGATGTTGAAGCGCGGCTTCAATTCCTTGATCAGGTTGTTTTCAAGCAGCAGCGCTTCGGCTTCGGTGCGTGTCACCGTGGTGTCGATGTGGTCGACGCTTTTCAGCATCAGCCGGATGCGCGGGCTCTGGTCGGTCTTCTGGAAGTAGCTGGAAACGCGTTTTCTCAGGTCTTTCGCCTTGCCGACGTACAGCAGTATGCCGGCCGCATCGACCATGCGGTAGACGCCGGGCAGGGTGGGGAGCGAGGCGAGAAAGCCCTTGTCGACGCTCAAAGTGGATTCCGTTTGACAATCAAAATAATCGCGACGGTGAGCCGCTGACAGCATTCACAATACGGCAAGGCGAGGCCGACAAAACGTGTTCTGCTTTCAAGCGGAATCAGTCTTCGTCGAGCAGTTGGCCTGCAATCGCCCAGTTTTCCTCGGGCAGTTCTTCAAACGCAATATAAGTATACGAAGCCGGTTTGCCGGCGTGGCGTTCGAGGGTGGCGGTAATTTCCTGTGCGACTTTTTGTTTCTGGTCGCGGGTGAGGCTACCGGCAATTTTGATGGTGACGACGGGCATGATCAGACCTCCGTTTGGATCAGTTCGAATACTGCCGCGAACATCTCGGGGGTGAGGCGGCGCGTCTGGGTATTGTAGCGGGAGCAGTGGTAGCTGCTGACCAGGCGCCGACCGTCGGGCAGGCGATAGTCGCTGGCATGGGCGAAGGGGTAATCCTTGAGCTTCAGGCCCAGCGCGCGCAACACCGCCTGATGTGCGATCAATCCCAACGCCAGGATGCTGGCGTGTGCGGGCAACTCGGCCAGTTCGGCCGCAAGAAAGCGGTTGCATTCGCGGATTTCGCCTGGCTCCGGCTTGTTGGCGGGCGGCAGGCATTTCACCGCGTTGGTGATGCGGCAGTCGATGAGTTGCAACCCATCGTCGAGCGACACCGATTCTGGCGCGCTGGCGTAGCCGAACTGGTGCAACGTTTGATAGAGCAGGATGCCGGCGGTGTCGCCGGTGAAGGGGCGGCCGCTGCGGTTGGCGCCATGCATGCCGGGTGCAAGGCCGACGATCAGCAGGTGCGGGCGGGCGGCACCAAATGCCGGCACGGGGCGAGCGTGGTAATCGGGATGGCGGGTGCGTACCTCGTCGAGAAAGGTGGCGAGGCGCGGGCAGGCGCGGCAGGTCGGATCGAAGGGTTTGGACATGTCAATACACCCCTGAGCGGGGCGTTGATTGTAGCGGTGTTTCGGGCTCAAGACTTGATGGGCCGGCGGCTGACTTCAAGCCAGGCTGGCTGACGGTCGACAGCATTGGGCGAGGTCTATCCCCAGCCTGCCGCGAGTGCCACGTGGTAGGTGATGAACGAGGCCAGATAGGCCAGCGCGAACAGGTATCCAGCCATGATCAGCGGCATGGTCCAGCCGCCGGTTTCGCGTTTGACGGTGGCGAGCGTGGCCAGGCACTGCGGCGCGAACACGAACCACGCCAGCAGGGACAGTGCGGTGGCGAGGCTCCAGCTATGCGCGATCAGCGGTGCGAGTGCGCCTGCGGTGTCATTGCCGGTGGCCGACAGGGCATAGACGGTGCCGAGCGCGCTCACCACGACTTCGCGCGCGGCCAGGCCGGGTACCAGCGAGATGCTGATTTGCCAGTTGAAGCCGATGGGCTCGAACACGACGGCGAGCGCATGTCCCAACATGCCCGCGAAGCTGTACTCGATCGGTGCGCCGGTTGCGCCCGCAGGCGCTGCGGGAAAACTGGCAAGAAACCACAGCAGGACGGTGAGCACGAGAATGATGCCGCCAACGCGTTTCATGAAGATCATCACCCGTTGCCACAGGCCGATGGCGATATTGCGCAGACGCGGCCAGTGATAGATCGGTAACTCCATCATCAGCGGATGCATGAGCTTGCGCGCGGTGAAGCGCTTGAGCAGCCAGGCGACGAGCAGCGCACCGACGATGCCGGCGATGTACAGGCTGAACAGCACCAGTCCCTGCAATTCGAGCAGGCCCCAGACTTCGCGCCTGGGGATGAATGCGCCGATGAGCAGCGCATACACCGGAAGTCGTGCCGAGCAGGTCATCATCGGGGCGATCATGATGGTGATCAGGCGGTCGCGCGTGTTGGTAATGGTGCGCGCGGCCATGATGCCGGGAATCGCACAGGCGAAGCTCGACAGCAGCGGGATGAACGAACGCCCGGACAGACCGACGCCACCCATCAGGCGATCGAGCAGGAAGGCCGCGCGCGGCAGATAGCCGGATTCCTCCAGCATCAGGATGAAGAAGAACAGGATGATGATCTGCGGCAGGAATACGATCACGCCGCCGGCGCCGGCGATCACGCCGTCGACCACCAGGCTTTGCAGCCAGCCGTGCGGCAACAGGCTGGAGACGCCGTTGCCCAGCCACGCGGTAGCCGCCTCGATCCAGTTCATCGGCGTCTCGGCCCAGGCAAATACCGCCTGAAAAATCAGGAACAGGATCACCGCCAGCAGCGGGGGCCCGGCCAGCGGATGCAGTACCACGCGATCGATGCGATCGCTGGCAAGATGCGGAATCGCCTTGTCCAGCCCCAGGCCTTGCAGAATCCGCCGCACCACCTCGTGGTCGGCTTCAATCGTGTCGGCGGCGGATGCGCCATCGCCGATGGGCGCTGTCCGTTTCCAGGTATCCGGCCGGTCGAGCAGGGTGAGCAGCGCGGCGGCACCGTCTGTATTCACTGCGACGGTGCTCACCACGGGCAGGCCGAGCGCAGCCGACAAGGCTGCACCGTCGACCCGGATGCCGCTCTGTGCAGCGAGGTCGGTCATGTTGAGCGCCACCACGCAGGGCAGGCCCAGGCGTTTGACTGCCAGCACCAGGCGCAGATTGCGCCGCAGGTTGGTGGCGTCGACCACGCAGATCACCAGGTCGGGGCGCTTCTCGCCTTCGGCATGGCCGCTCAGCACGTCGCAGGTCACCCGTTCGTCGGGCGAGCGCGGATGCAGGCTATAGGTGCCAGGCAGATCGAGCACGCGCAAGTTTTTGCCGGCAGGGGTGGCAAGCTTGCCCTCCTTGCGCTCGACCGTCACCCCGGCGTAGTTGGCAACCTTCTGATGGCTGCCGGTGAGCCGGTTGAACAGCGCGGTCTTGCCGCAGTTGGGGTTGCCCACCAGCGCGAGCAGCGGGCCGCCGCGATAAACATGGACGACGGCCTGCTTCATGCCGTCCCCTCGCCAGCCATGCCGGGTTCAGTCGCCACCTGCACGCATGCCGCCTCGACCCGCCGCAGTGCGAAGGTGGAGGAACCGACCCGCACCACCAGCGGGTCGCCTCCCGGCATGGCGCGTGTCATCACCATCACCCGTTCCCCGGGCAGGAAGCCGATTTCTTCCAGCCATTCGTGCCATTCCGGCGCGTTGGCGGGCGGGGCGATCTGGGTGACGGTGCAGGCCTGAAGGTCGGGAAGCTGGTCGAGGGTGAGGGTCATGAGCTGGCTTGTATACGGGCTGGCGGATTGTACGACGTGGCGACGACATGTGGCTGTTGCGGGTGCGGCGGCTGAGTGACGACGGGCAGTGTGCGGCGGCGTCCCAGCCGGATGTGAAGCACCAGGAAAAGTGGCAGCGCGAGCCCGGCGATCCAGTGCAGCAGCGGCAGCCAGGCGGCGTTGTCGTCGGATGAGAAATAATACAGTGCGTAGCCGGTAGCAGCCAGCCAGACGGTGAGTGCGAACATCGGCAGGCCGCTGCGGTGGTTCTTGCGGCGGTTCCAGGCGAGCCGGATGTGATTGGGCGCGAGCGAGCCGGCGAGCACCAGCGCGGCCATCGCCATCAGCCCGTGCAGGGGCAGCCACCAGGCTTCGAGCGGGTGTGGTTCGGGTCCGAATTCGCCTTCTGCCCGAAGGAAATAATGAAACGCCAGCCACAGCGCGCCGCTCAGCCAGAGCAGCGCGAAGCCGGCGTACAACAATTTCTTGTGGCGCGGGCCGAGTCGGATGATGGCCTTGCTCATGCTGCAGCCTCGTACGGCAGGGTGCGCCAGCCATTGCCATCGCCGATGGTTATGGCAGTGCTGGTTGGCTCGATCAGGATCGCTTGCGCGCCCTGGCGTCCAAGCAGCGCGGTTGCGTGCAGCGGATCGGCGGCAACGATCTTGGTCAGCGCATCGGCGACCAGGCAGGTTGGCGCCAGCACGCTGACACTCAGGCTTCGGCACAATTCGCTGCCGGTATGCGGGTGGCGCAGCGGGCTGGCAATGGCTTCGGCCTGGTAATACCCGGCCGAGGTGGCGACTGCGCCATTTTGCAGATCGGCCAGATGCAGGCTATGCGTGGGGTGTGCAGGGTGACGCACGCGAACCGGCTCGGTGTTATCGCCGAAGCGGGCGAGGTCGCCACCGGCGTTGACCCGTGCGCTGTCCATGCCCGCATCACGCAGCACGGCGAGCGCGGCATCGACCGCGTAACCCTTGGCGATACCGCCAAAATCGATGAGCAGCGGATGGGCAAAGCGCACCCGGTCGCCGTCGAACTCGATCGCCCGCCAGTCGGGAATGGGCTCGGCCGGCATGTGGGGATGGCGTGGCAAATGGCCCGTCTCGACGAGCCAGGGTGCAACGCTGGGGTCGAACAGGCCGTCGCTGGCAGCGGCGAAATCGAGCGCGGCGCTGAACATCCGTGCCAGATCGTCGGAGAGCGCGACCCAGTCGCGCGTGGCGTGGCGGTTGACGCGTGACAGTTCCGAATCAACGGCGTGAAAACTCATCGCACCATGAAGGGCGGCGATGCGTGCAAACGCACGTTCGATCGCCGCATTGAGCATGACGGGGTCGGACATCTCCGCGGCAATTTCGACCAGCGTGCCGAGCCAGGGCTGGGCACGGTGCACGCGCGTGCGCCTCAATGCCCCGTTCATTTCAGCGCGACTTCATGAATGGCGAGGACCCGCCGTACGCCCTCGCTGATGTGCTTGCACGACAGCGTGGCGCCGCTGATGTTCTGGATGTCCTCTCCCAGTTTCAGCGCTGCGTTATTGCGCACGCCGTTGAACTGCGCACGCCATTTGGGGTTGCGTATCTCGCCGCCGTGGGTTTCGCGGTAGTCGAGAATCTCGACGCCGCGCACCGCGCCGGTGGTATCCAGTGCTACGGCATAGGTGATGAACTCGTGCTTGCCGTACACCTCGTCGAGCACGAACCAGCCTGCCGGCCTGCCGTCAACCATGACCTGCCAGACGGGCTGCTCGGGGTAACGCATACGCACCTTGGCGGCTTTTTCGACCACGCTTTTTTGCGCGTCGGACAGGCGCAGCGGATGGGCGACAAATGCGCTCGCCTCCGGAAACATCTGTTTCTGTGCCGTTTCGGTCGTCATGTATTGCACGGCATAGGCGGGGCTGATCAAAGCCGCCGGCGCAATGAGTGCAGGTACGATCAGCCAGGCAGGAGAATGAGACATGGCAGGACTCCTCAGAAGTTGTAGCCGAGCTTCATACGCAGCTCGTTCCTGGTTTTTTCGATCAGGTGCAGGTTGTCGTCGCCCTGATTGATGTACTGCTCGCGACCGCCTGCCAACTGGTTGAACCAGGTCAGCGTCGCCCACCATTGCTTGCCGCCGTAGTGGATCGACGGGCCGGCGAACCAGCTCCAGCGTTCCTGGCCGACCTCGGTTTCGAATTCGGTCTGATACACCGTTTCAACTCCGATGTTCCAGTTGGGTGCGACGCGATAGGACAGGCCGGCACCCAGCGTGAATTCGAGTTCCATTTCCGGCTTGGTCGGCCATTCGAACGTGGCCGAGGGATCACTGGTCAGCGCCTGCATGGCCAAGTCGGCCGATGCCTGCGTGGCGGCATCGAGCGGGGCGCGCTTGGCGTAGGTGCCCTCGAAGCCGGCGTTGGCGACTGCCGTGAGCTGGTCGTCGAGGAAATATTTCTGCAACTGCATGCTGATGTCGAACGAAGTTGTGTCCTTGTCTTTGCCCGAATGCGGGTCACGCCAGGACTGGTGCAGCTCGAACATGGCCGACAGCCCGATCGGTTCCATGGCCGGAGACAGGAAGTTGTATTTGCCCTTGACCTCGATGCCGGACGGCTTCATGCCATACGATTC
>JBBQDI010000079.1:0-6878 GCA_038319505.1 Burkholderiales bacterium | reverse complement strand
AGGTCGGGAGTTCGATCCTCCTCCTCTCCACCACACCACCTACCAACGCAAACGCCCCCATTTATTGGGGGCGTTTGCGTTATGCTGGTTGCACGGTAATGCACCGCAGCCTTCGTCAGTGTTGGCCATGCGCGGTCAGCTTCGGATTATTTTCTGAATCAAAGAGACAGCGGTAATCCTTGAAAATGGAAAATGATGCTGACTCCTTTAATCCTTGTTAGATCACCGCCCCACCCACCAGCGAGTAACACTACAAAATGGAGGAACAAAGCGTGGACAAGCACACAGATGAAAGCGAATCAGGGAGTGTTGTAACGCCAGCGACAAAAGTGGCTGCATTTTTTAGTTTTCTCGCGGCTTCGTTAGCTATCGCGTTGGCGATTCTGATGGCATGGCTCATCGCCACCGGAGCCGCGCTTTACTTCGCAGTGACAACAGCAAATAGCTCTTTCTCACAAGGCCTATCCATAAATCTCTTGGCCGCGCTTCTTTTGATCGCCATCGCACCTTTTGTAATTGATCGCATCGCAACAAATACCCGACGGTATTTTTTCCTCTTCGCTGCAATTGCGGCTTGCATCCTATATTTCGCATACGTAACCGGTGGTGGCCTACGGGGTTTTCTGTTGAACTTTGGTTCGGGTCTATGCTTGGTGCTGGGTGTTGACTATTTTGTTAAGCACCGATTCACCGCTTGGTTCGATAAGATCGACAAGAAGAACCAAGCACTTTACAAACAGGATTCGAATCTTATCTTCTGACAGTCCCAAGGATAGTCGACCACGAAGGTGATGAATTCGCTCTGCCAGCAATCAAGTTAAATTTTCGTTATGAGTGTGCGAGATAAGCGTTCTAACTCACCTCAGAGGAACGCTACGCCGGCAAGCACTTCCCTGCGCTAGTACTTTGACGTCTTCTTTACAACAGAATGTTGAGGCCTTCAGCCTATATTTCCGCTTCTGGCCGTTTACCGACTTACAAATATTGACCTGATTTTCGCAGACCTTCAACTCAAGCCCTTGATATGTGCCAAGGGCTTTTCTTTTTTGCGCCGAAACTAAATAGGTCGGCTTCGGATTGTTTTCTGGATCAATGATCAGCACCATTTTCGACAAATAGAAAGCGATGCTGACCCCTTTAATCGCTTTAATCGATCAATCTGAGTTTTGAGAAGATGTGGCAAAACTATATAACCATTGTCTAAACAGTGTTATTCAAATAGTATCGGCGCACGAAAATGACAACCGGAATGGAAATTCAATGATCTGGCGGTATTTCCAATTTCCACGCACACAATAATGACCGCACCTAATATCCGCGAACTTAATAAAGCGTTTAATCTTTTTTTGCGTATTTCAGAAGAAGAGAAATCCTTACTTTCCCAAAATCGCGCCATCCTGACAAAAGACACGGACACCTTTGTCGAGGCGTTCTATACCTATCTTCTCGCCTTTCCCATTACCGCCAACGTCCTCCATGATTTCCAGAAATCCGGTGGAGAACTCTCCACGTTGGCAGCGTCACAAGCAACACATTTCCAGGCATTACTGAGCGGATGCACCGATGAGCCATCGGCTCAACAACTGATCCATATTGGGGAGATTCATTATCAGCACAAAATAGAGCCGGTATGGATCATGGGCGCCTATCGCTTATATCTGGATCATTTGCGGCAGATCATTGCCAGACACCCGGATATTGCGCCGGATGAGCAATACACACTGGAAAATTTGCTCATTAAACTGCTGTTTCGCGATATGGGCCTCATGCTTGAGGGCTACTGGCATTCGGCAATGTCCTTGGCGCAGATCGAACAGAGCCGGGCCGAGAAATTGCAAGAGCAAGTCAACAATCTACTGGCCAATCTTCCACAGGTTTTATGGTCGGTGGATGTGAAGAATAGCCAGCTGATTTATATCAGCCCGGGTGCGCGGAATATCTGTACGCTGGATGTTGAAATGCCGATCCCCTGTATGGGCTGGACCCATCCGGAAGATCGCGAAATTGTGAGACTCGCATGGGAAGAAGCCTTGCTTGGCCACAAGGTGGAAGTGGAAAGCCGCGTCCAGGCGCCCGGGGAACAGCCGCGCTGGTTTCGCAGAGTGTTCCACCCCTTCATGGACGATGAAGGCAAGGTGGTGCGAATAGATGGCCTGATGGACGACACCACGGAATTCAAGGAATCCATTGAGCGCCTGCATTTCCTGGCGACAACCGATAGCTTGACAACATTGCCCAACCGGGCGCTGCTTCTCGACCGGTTTAACCAGGCTATTGCCGTGGCAAAACGCGAACGGAACAAGCAAGTCGCTTTGGTGTTGCTTGATCTGGATCACTTCAAGGAAATCAATGACACCTTGGGGCACCCCGCGGGTGATGAGGTGTTGCGACAGGTGGCGCAACGGTTGACGCGTGTTTTGCGGGGGAGCGACACGCTGGCACGCCTGGGGGGTGACGAATTTGCAGTATTGCTACCCGATGCCCCGGACGGGAAAGCCGCCGCCGAGATCGTCGCGAAGAATATTCTCGACTGCTTTGTGGAACCATTCTGGTATCTGAAAAACGAGTTGTATCTGGGTGCAGGAATCGGGATATCCATCTACCCGGATCATGGGGACGATGCCGACGTACTGATGAGCCGTGCGGATGTGGCCATGTATGGCGCCAAGCACAAGGATGTGGGTTTCCTGTTTTATGATCCCGAAACCGACCCCCATACCCAGGAGCGCTTGCAACTTTCATCCGACTTGCGGCATGCGCTGGAGAGAAACGAATTCGTTCTTCATTACCAGCCACAGATAGACATCAGCAGCGGCAGCATTATCGGCGTGGAAGCGTTGATACGCTGGAACCACCCGGAACAGGGAATGATCCTCCCGGATCAATTCATCTCGTTTGCCGAGAGCACCGGTTTGATCAACCCAATCACGGAATGGGTTCTACGCACGGCGATATTTCAATGCAAAACCTGGCAGACGGCGGGGATGGAATTACGCATTGCGGTAAACGTAACCGCGCGATCATTTCAGGACCCACTCCTAGTGGACAAGCTGGAAACGCTGCTATGCGGTGATGGAACCAGACTTGCCCCTGATCGGATTGAAATCGAGATTACGGAAAACATCCTGATGGAGGATATTGAGCATGGTGCAAAGGCAATCGGACGTCTGCGTGATCTGGGCGCTAGCGTGGCCATTGATGATTTCGGGACGGGCTACTCTTCATTGGCCTATCTGAAGAAACTGCCCATTCATTCAATCAAGATAGACAAATCCTTTGTTTTGAACATGACGGAAGACGAAAATGATGCGGTGATTGTTCGCTCCACGATTGACCTGGCGCATAACCTTGGATTCTTGGTGGTGGCGGAGGGCGTTGAGAACCAGGACACCCTGGACTTGCTGAAGTTACACGGCTGTAATAATGCGCAGGGCTATCACATCAGCCATCCACTGCCTGCAGATGAGCTGGCTTTATGGATTAAAGATTCGCCGTGGTTCCTCGGGAAGAAGATTTGATTATGTCTCCTGCCGATCTCACGACATTTATGAATGACCGCTCGCAGTTTTGAACCGTCGTTCGCGTGGGGTACTTTAGTGGTCACAATGGCCGATGAACGGCCATTCCGAGAATCGCTATCAATCTTTTTACTGGCTAGCAAGCAACTGACATGCTGGCGCTGATCTTTCGCTTTATTTGGTAGCCCGCTTCAACTTTTAAAATCGCCACTGGAACAGGCACCAAATTTTGGCATTGATTGCAAAATCATCGTGCCATCAATAATCGCAGCTCAAGCCCTTGGCACATGCCAAGGGCTTTTCTTATGTGGATGGCGCCCAATCTGGCCGGGATCAGAAATTGTAGGCGGCGCCCAACGAGACCATGTTGGAATCCATCTTTCCGGTCTTGCTGGACGAGCCCAGGCCGCTGACATGATCGTAGTCGGCACGCAAATCGACATGGTCGGTGAGCTTGTAGAGTGCGCCCACGCCCAGCAAGGGGCGGATGGAATTGTCGGATGCCCTGCCGCTGGCCCCCGCGGCGCCGCCAACCGCAATCAGATTCGACTTGACCCTGGCCGCGACCAAGCCGGCTTTGCCGAAGATGGAAAAGCTGTCATTCAACGGCAGCGAAGCCAATCCGACGACATCGAAGCCGCCGGCTTTCAACGTGCCCTGGGCGCTTCCCCCTGTGTAGCTGGCCTGGTATTTGGCTTTGCCAAAATCGATATAGCCGGCTTCCACCGCCAGATAGGGATTGAACCGATAGCCGCCCTGCAAGCGCCACTTGTTGTCGCTGCCTGAATCGCTGCTGGACAGGGCCGCCGCGGAATTGGAAGTGAGCGCGGTGTCGAAATGATTGCGGTCGAGCGACAGGCGCGAATGGGTGACCTCGCCCACGCCGTAGAAACCGTCGGCGAGCGCCGGCGAGGTCAGGGCGAAGAGTGCGAGCGGTGCCAAAAAATGTAGTTTCATCTGATATTCCTGAGAGTGAATGGGCTGGATCGGCAGGAGGCGGCCGATGTGCAGCGAACCGCAAATCGGGCCAGGCCTCCGACGACAAGCGGACATCAGCAAAAGGGATGCCAGCCTCGTCGCGTCGCTTCAACGCATTGATTTCATGGGCACAGATGAATCCGGCGGCGCGTGAGTCGCGCTGCCGTGCCGCCTTGCATGCAAGGATCGTCAACAAATCTTGCAGGGTTGCCGCCCCGCCGGATGGCGATCAGGAAGGGGTTTGGTCGGGACGGTACTTCTTCAGTTTGTACCAGAGGGTGCGTTCGCTGATGTCGAGCAGCGCAGCGGCGCGGGCCTTGTTGCCGTCTGCCTGGGCCAGCGCTTCATCGATCAGGCGCGCTTCCAGGTCTTCGACCGCCTGCGTCAGCGCAGGCGATGTCTTGGCGCCGTCAGTCGGCAATGCAGCCGGCTTGGGCCGGGTGTCGGCCGCCCGCGGTTCGAGCAGAAAATGCGGCTCGTCCAGCAGCCCGCCGCCGCTCAGGATCAACGCCCGCTCCACCATGTTTTCCAGTTCGCGCACGTTGCCGGGCCAGGCATACGCGCACAGACGTTCCAGCGCCTTGGGGCTCAGTCGCGTGTCTGCCGTGGTATGGCCATGCTTGGTTATGAAGTGTTCGACCAGGCCGGCGATGTCTTCCACCCGCTTGCGCAACGGCGGCAGTTCGATCGAAAACACATTGACCCGGTAGTAGAGGTCTTCGCGCAGTTTGCCTTCGCGCACGCCTTCCAGCGGATCGCGGTTGGTGGCGGCGATCACGCGGATGTCGAGGTTGATGACACGGTTGCCGCCGAGGCGCTCGATGGTGTTTTCCTGCAAGACGCGCAACAGCTTGGCCTGCAACGCCAGCGGCATTTCGGTCAGCTCGTCGAGGAAGATGGTGCCACCGTCGGCCAGCTCGAATTTGCCGACACGCTCCTTGACGGCCCCGGTGAAGGCGCCTTTCTCATAGCCGAACAGTTCGCTTTCCAGGATGTCGGCCGGAATCGCCGCGCAATTGATCGGCACAAACAGTTTGTCGCGGCGCGGCGAGGCATTGTGCACCGCCCGCGCGGCCAGCTCCTTGCCGGTGCCGGTTTCACCGGTGATCAGCACCGATGCCTTGCTCGGTCCCACGCGCTGGATCAGTTCATACACATCCCGCATCGGTTGGCTGGTGCCGATGAAGGCATCCCAGCCGCGATTGATTTCCTGGCGCAGGAAGGCATTTTCTCGCGCCATTTCGGCGTCGTTCAGCACGCGCTCGACGGCGTGTTCCACCACGTCGATGTCGAACGGCCGCAGGATGTAATCGCTGGCGCCGTGTTTCATCGCAGTTACTGCGGTTTCGATGGTGCCATGCGCGGTGATCACCATGACCGGCACGTCCGACCCCTGCGCGCGCAGCTGCGCCAGCAGTTCGATGCCGTCCATTTCCGGCATGCGCAGATCGGTGATGACGAGATCGACGGAGTGGGCCTTGAACAGCGCCAGCGCTTCGACGCCATTGCCGGCGGCCAGCACCCGGTGCCCCATCTTCTGCAACATGATTTCGAGGACGCGCCGCATCTTCGGCTCGTCGTCCACTACGAGAATTTGGCTGCCTTTCATGTTGCTCCTGATTGTGTGCGTGGGAGACGAATGCGGAACAGCGCCCCGCCCAGCCGGCTTTCCGCCGCCTCGATTTCGCCGCCGTGCGCATTGACGATTTGCTGCACAATGGCCAGGCCCAGACCGATGCCGCCTTCCCGCATGAAGAAGAAGGCCTCGAACACTTTTGTGCGCTCGGCCGGATCGATGCCCGGCCCATCATCGGCTATTTCGATGAAAAGCGTGTCGTCGTCGTCACGGGTGGCGATTTCGATGTGGCCGCCATGGTCGAGTATCTGCAAACCGTTCATCAGCAGATTGAGCAGGACCTGCGTGATCTGTTCCGCGTCGCATTCGATCACCGGACGGGCAGCCCGCAACGACGCGGTCACGGTGACCTGCTTCTTGTCGGCCTGGGCGCCCAGCATGGCAATGCTCTTGCCGATCAGGTCGTGCATATCCACCGCCCCGTAAGACGGTGCGCGCGGCCGGGCGGTATCGAGCATGGCCGACACCAGACGATTGAGCCGTTCGGTTTCGCTTTCGATGAAGCCGACCAGTTCGCGGCCCTCATCACTGATGCCGGATTCGCGTTGCAGCATCTGCGCCGACGAACGCAGAATCCCGAGCGGGGTGCGCACTTCGTGCGCGATCACCGAGGACATCTCGCCCACCACCGCCAGCTTCGACGCGCGCACCAGGTTCTGCTGCGACTGGTCGATGTCGCGCACCATCTGCACGAACGCCCCGGTCAGTTCGCCCACCTCGCCGCCCTGTGCAACCGGCGGCGACTG
>JBBQDI010000078.1:0-6897 GCA_038319505.1 Burkholderiales bacterium | reverse complement strand
CTTGGGGTCAACGATCGTGCTGTTGAGGTTGGTGAACAGCTTGAATTCGCTGGCGCAGCGCACGTCGTAACCGTAGCTCGACGTGCCGTACGACACGATGGAGCGGCCACCCAACTGTTTGATCTGCCCCGGTTCGAACGGTTCGATCATGCCATGCTCAGCCGCCATTTGGCGGATCCATCGGTCGGGCTTGATGCTCATCAGGTATTGGAAATGACGATGTTGGGGAATTTGTTGGAGTGATCCTCTGACGTTTCGCCAATTTTCACAGCAACGCGACGTGCGATCATTTTGTAGATATCGGTGACGCGACCATCCGGGTCGGACACGACTGACGGCGTGCCGGCATCAGTGTCGGCACGAATCGCGCCATCCAGCGGCAACGCGCCGAGGAATTCCACGCTGTAATCCTTGCACATGCGCTCGCCACCGCCTTCGCCGAAGATGCGCTCTTCGTGTCCGCAGTTCGAGCAGATGTGCAGGCTCATGTTTTCAACTACCCCGATAATGGGGATGCCCACCTTCTCAAACATCTTCAGACCCTTGCGCGCGTCGATCAGCGCGATGTCCTGCGGCGTGGTGACGATCACTGCACCGGTCACCGGCACGCGCTGCGCCAGTGTCAGCTGGATGTCACCCGTGCCCGGCGGCAGGTCAACCACCAGGTAATCAAGCTCGCTCCAGTTGGTGTTGTTCAGCAACTGCTCCAGCGCCTGCGTCACCATCGGGCCCCGCCACACCATGGGGGTTTCAACGTCGATCAGGAAGCCGATCGACATCGCCTGGATGCCGTGGCCGATCAGCGGGTCGAGGTTCTTGCCGTCAGTTGACTCGGGCTTCTCGGTAATCCCCAACATGGTCGGCTGCGAAGGGCCGTAAATGTCTGCATCCAGCATGCCAACGCGTGCGCCTTCGGCAGCCAGCGCCAGCGCCAGGTTGACGGCGGTGGTGGATTTTCCGACGCCGCCTTTGCCTGAGGCAATGGCGATAATGTTCTTGACGTTGGGGATCAATTTGACGCCACGCTGCACGCTGTGCGAAACGATCTTGAAGCTGACGTTTGCTGTGGCTGCGCTTACGCCATCAATGCTTTTCAGCTTGTCTTCAACCTGCTGCTTGATTGTGGCCAACTGGCTCTGCGCCGGGTAGCTCAACAGGATATCAACCGAAACAGACTCGCCATCGATCTTGATATTGCGGGCGGATTTGGTCGTGACGTAATCTTTGTGGGTGTTGGGGTCGACCAACTCTTTCAGTGCGGTTTGCACCTGAAGTTCAGAAACAGCCATGTTTGCTCCAGCGGGTAATAGATTTAATCGAGCATTTTAACGAATTCCGCTGCTTTGGGCGAACACAGACGCAGAAAATAGCTGGGACTCCCTGCGCTTCGCAGGGATATTCGATGATGTTAGCGACCGTTCGCAGCATTTCATGAAATATTTACACATGGGTAAGTGCGCATATCCATGCAAACACAAATGCGATCGATCCGGCGTTTTTCACCCCCTTTGGGCGGGACGCCGATCAGCCTATTGAGGTGCGGCGTAATGCGCGACCAGAACCGCCTCGGGCACGCGCAGCCGGATGGCTGCGGCCAGTTCGCTGATCGCGCCTGGACTGGGACGTAGCGACACCCACAATAAATTCAGTTTCAAATTGAGGTCGGCAAACACTACATCCTGATGCAGCGCCAGCACGGTTTGAATGTCATGCGATGTGCGCTCAATCTCGGCGGGCGGACGACTGCGCAAACGGGGGATCAGCATCATGAAATCAGTCAGTCGCCGCCCGGCACTGTCGCGCGTGGGGGCGACCTGCCACAAGGGCAATCCCGGCACGGACTCTGCAGCGTTTGTCAGTGTGGTTGAAGCATAAATTCGTAACTTCATCATGCCTCCACATCCAACATTTCAGGTCTTCAACTGCAAGTCCAGTTCGGCTGCGTGGCGGTCGCACATATGGCGCACCCCTTGCCGCAGATAACGCACATCCTTGTGCAGGTAGTGTTCCAGTTCCTCGAGCGCCAGACGGTAGACGTCGCGCTTGAACTCGACCACCGCATCCATCGGCACCCAGTATTCATTCCAGCGCCAGGCGTCGAATTCAGGATGGCTGCTGGCCCGCAACGACACATCGCAATCACGCCCGGTCAGCCGCAACAGGAACCATATCTGCTTCTGACCACGATACAGACCGCGATTATCGCGCCGCGTCCAGTGGGCCGGCACGTCATATCGCAACCATTCACGCGTGCGTCCCAGAATGCGCACATGTTCGGGCTGCAGACCCACTTCCTCTTCCAACTCCCGGAACATGGCCTGTTCCGGCGTTTCCCCTGTGTTAATGCCGCCTTGAGGGAACTGCCAGGCGTGCTGATTAACCCGCTTGCCCCAGAAAACCTGGTTGCGCGAATTGCACACAATGATGCCTACGTTCGGGCGGTACCCTTCTCGGTCGATCATGGCCGCCACCATCTGTTAAATTCGATTAACTGCATTCTTTCACACCCGCCGAAAATTGCAAACCTGCCATGTCAGGAAACCCCGCCACAAGCATTGTTTTAATTAACTTTTTAAGCGGGTTCTGAACTTTGACGACAGCCCCCAACTGGGAAGAGGCTGACAGGGCACATGAATTCGGTCCCGCTGCGCGTGCTTGCACGGCGGAAGGAAAGCGCTTTTTCAGCAAGTGCGATTGAACGCGTCCGTCTCGAACGATGACAGTCAAGCACCTGTATCAAAGCCCGCTCCCTTAATCTGGCGGCGGACAATCCCGTAGCGACGCAATCTTCTCGCTCCATTGAAAATCCCGCGCAAAGCCTCGCAGGTCCAGGCCATAGCGTTTCGACAGATTTTCCAACTGCGGCCGCATTGCGTCGAGCCGCGCCACTGCGCCCGGTTTATTAAAGGCAAACACGATGATATTGGTTTTGTCCTGCACCGAAATCCAGCCGATCTCGCCGTCAAATGCACGCCCAAGGCGCGCAAAGTACTCGGCAAATTCGCTGTCGCGCCCCCATAAATTAACCACCAGCACCCCGCCGGCCTTCAGCGCACGGCGACAAGACGCATAAAACGTCTGGGTTGCCAACGCCTCCACCTGATTGCCGGCATCAAAACCATCGAGCAGGATGACATCGGCGCTGATGGGATGCTGCCGCATATACAACGCGCCGTCGGCTTCGACCACGGTGAGCGCCTCATCGTCTGGTGGCAATTCAAAATGCGTGCGTGCGGCGGCAATGACCCGAGGATCGATTTCCACCGCGGTAATACGCGTCTGCGGGCGCTGCTTGCGGATGAACTTGGCAAGCGAACCGCCGCCCAGGCCAATCATCAGCACGTCCTGCGGCGTGGCGTTGAACATCAAAAACCCCATCATCGTGCGCGTATAGGCAAGCTCCAGGTCCCATGGCCGGCTCACCCGCATCGCGCTCTGGATGGCGCGGCTGCCCAAGTGCAGGGTGCGCGTGCCACGCTCCTCGGTCACTTCCAGCCCATCATCGTCAGCCCGGCGTTTCCCAAACTTAAAGCGCATTGCTGTCCCGTCCAAAAATTGTGCGCGGAAGATTACACGTCCGCGCGCTAAAATGTCGGTATTCATTCTCGACTTTTCCACCATGCGCGCCAGCCAGTTTTTCATATCCACCACCAAGGAAGCCCCGTCCGAGGCCGAGCTTGTCAGCCACAGACTCATGCTGCGCGCAGGCCTCATCAAACGCCTGGGATCGGGTTTGTATACCTGGATGCCGCTGGGGCTGCGCGTGCTGCGCCGGGTTGAAGCCGTTGTACGCGAAGAAATGAACCGCGCGGGTGCAATAGAACTGCTGATGCCGGCAGTACAACCCGCCGAGTTGTGGGAAGAAACCGGGCGCTGGGCACAATTCGGCCCGCAGATGCTGAAAATCAAGGATCGCCATCAGCGTGATTATTGCTTTGGCCCCACCCATGAGGAAGTCATTACCGACATCGCGCGTCGCGAAATCAAGATCTACCGTCAGCTGCCCTTGAACTTCTACCAGATACAGATGAAATTTCGCGACGAAATTCGCCCACGCTTTGGTGTCATGCGGGCGCGCGAATTTCTGATGAAAGATGCCTATTCCTTCCATGCCAACAAACAGAGCCTGGCCGTTACCTACCAGACGATGTATGACGCCTATACCCGAATATTCACCCGGCTGGGGCTGACCTTTCGCGCAGTGGCCGCTGACACCGGCACCATCGGCGGCTCGGGCTCGCACGAGTTCCATGTGCTGGCCGAGTCAGGTGAAGACCTCCTCGCCTATTGCCCGAACTCCGATTACGCGGCCAACGTCGAGCTGGCGGAGGCCGTCGCACCCGCCACACCCCGCGCCGCGCCAGTACAGACGATGCAGTCCGTGGCTACACCGGGTGTAAAAACCATCGACGAGCTGGCCGCTTTTCTCAAGATTAACGTCAATCAGACCGTTAAAACCCTGATTGTGGAGGGAACGGATGGACCCGTTGCATTGCTGGTTCGTGGCGACCAGACATTGAACGAAATCAAGGCGGAGAAGATCGAAGGCGTGAAATCGCCGTTTGCCTTCGCCAGCGAAGCCACCGTGCGAACAGCCACTGGCGCCGCTCCCGGTTCGGTTGGGCCGGTAGGCTTGCAACTGCCGGTGTTCGCTGACCGTGCAGTAGCCGCAATGAGCGATTTTGTCTGCGGTGCTAACGCAGACGGCCAGCATATTACCGGCGTCAACTTTGGACGCGACCTGCCGGAACCCGTGGCGGTCGACCTGCGCAACGTCATTGCAGGCGACCCCAGCCCAGATGGCAAGGGCGTCCTGAAACTGTGCCGGGGTATCGAGGTGGGGCATGTATTCCAGCTTGGCAACAAATACTCGCAGGAAATGGATGCCACTTATCTGGACGAGGCGGGCAAATCGAAGGCTATGGAAATGGGGTGTTACGGCATCGGCGTATCGCGTATCGTGGCTGCAGCCATCGAGCAGCACCACGACGACAAGGGCATCATCTGGCCCAAATCCATGGCACCGTTCTTGCTCGTCATTGTGGCAATCGGCTATGGCAAGAGCGAACTGGTTAAAACGACCGCTGATAAGTTGTATGCTGAGTTATTCGCACTCGGCTTCGACGTATTGCTGGACGACCGTGACGAACGCCCTGGCATCATGTTTGCCGATGCCGAACTGATCGGCATTCCACATCGCATCACGGTCGGCGAGCGCGGGTTGAAAGACGGCATCATCGAATATCAGCCGCGCCTTGCCAAGCCAGACCAAAGCGGCGAAGCGCAGAAAATTGATCTGACCGCCGCAATGGAATTTTTGACGGGAATACTGGAACACTGACATGAAGAATGCAGCGAAAATTGGCCTGTTGTTCACCGCGCTCTTGCTGGCTCACCCCGCGCATGCGGGTGGCCAACGCGAAGAGGCGATGTCGGCCAATGTGCGCTCGTCTTTGCAACGTGCACTGGCCGATACCGCCGTATCCCGTACCGCGTTCCGTAATCCCTCCGACGAAGTGGCCTGGCTGAAAGAAATGTCGCGCCGGCTCGCCAAACGCATGCCGGATGAAGCAGAACGGATGGAATTCCTGACGACCCTTCACTGGGAAGCCTCGCGCGCCGGGATCGACCCACAGCTCATGTTGGGACTGATACAGGTGGAAAGCGGTTTCCACAAATATGCGGTATCGCCGGTTGGTGCACGTGGCTACACGCAGGTGATGCCATTCTGGACCAAGGCTATCGGCAGCCCCGAGCACAACCTGTTTCAGCTGCGCACCAATTTAAGATATGGCGCACTCATCCTGCGCCACTACATCGACATTGAGCGCGGCGACCTGTTCCGTGCGCTGGGCCGCTACAACGGCAGCTTGGGACGCCCTGAATACCCCAACCTGGTGGTGGGTGCATGGAAACGTCACTGGGATTACGTGCCAAGTACCAAGTCGGCGGACGCATCCGCCATTCCGCGCAGCTGACTGGCCTCGTCTCGCTGGATTCAGCAAGTCCCTTGGTGTGATCATCCGCAAGCATAACGCTACGTTACATCCAGTTTGATATCAAAACCTGGGCCAAACCGGGATTTCTGACTTCTGCAGTTTCGCTTCGCTGGAAGCATGCCCATCAATGCCCGGCTGGATGGGTTGCTTTCCGCGCCCGCCCCTATCCTTTACTGCCACACGCGTTCAAGCATCAAGTTCGGGGTTCCGAACAGCGTTGCTATTTCTGATGAAATTTCAACGCTCTGCCATTCGTTCGCCGCCCCAAGTTGTCCTGCTCGCTGGGTACTATCCCTAAAAACCTGCAACAGACCTTGTAGATCCGTGCGCCCCAGGAATGCAAAGCGTGGCCCTTAACCTGGCATACGCTATGCAAGGGATATTGAGCCGGCCATGCAGCTGTTCACAATATAAGGAGACGACCATGGAAATGACGATGCAATTGACCCGTACAGTCAAGGGGCGGGAAGAGATTTTCAACCGGGGCCACACCTTGCGGCCGAGGTATCGTCAACTTCTATTCTGTATCGGGGACGGCATTTCATTCGGTGAACTGTGCAGCAAGCATCCGAAATGCGTCGAACTGGATGCCATGGTGAATGAAATGCTGCAAAACGGGTTTATTCAGACCTTGCGCAACATGGCGACGGCCAATGTCGAGCCAGTCAATGTTGCAAACGCTATCAACGCACCCGCCGAACCCGCTCCGATCCAGGTCGACTCCAGTCTGGTTAATGCTCAACGCTACGTACTGGAATTCATGACCAGGCTGGCGGGAACCAAATCTCCGGCCTACCGGTTCATGAGCGAGGTGAGGGACATTGCCGAATTCGAGACTGCATTGAGAATGTGCCGCCGGGTGATCGCCGTGACATCCCCTGACCAGGCGGCAGAAATG
>JBBQDI010000077.1:0-6939 GCA_038319505.1 Burkholderiales bacterium | reverse complement strand
CCCATTACTCGGTACGTTCCGACGCGTTACTCACCCGTTCGCCACTCGCCACCAGGAGCAAGCTCCCGTGCTGCCGTTCGACTTGCATGTGTAAAGCATTCCGCCAGCGTTCAATCTGAGCCAGGATCAAACTCTTCAGTTCAATCTCTGCTATTACTTCAAATACTATTTCGCTCAACTCAAAATGAATTAACTTCAATTCAAGTGTGAGCATTTATGCTAGTTGTCAAACCAACCGAAGTCGATTCAACTACCGCAACAACACCCACACCTATCGGCTGTAAATTGTTAAAGATCAATCGATTAAACCAGCAACTTTCGCTACAAGGCCGTTTCGAGAAGGTGCGCATTCTACAGAGCAAAAAACATCCGTCAACACTTTCCGCGATTTAATTTTAAATAATTGTGACACGGGCGAATTTGCGCTTGCCCACTTGAGCCACCACGGTTGCGCCCACCGGCACTGTTACGCCTTTATCGGACACGCGTTCGCCGTCGAGTCGAACGCCACCGCCAGCAATCTGGCGCATGGCGTCCGAGGTGCTGGCCACCAGTCCGGCCTGCTTGAGTAACTGTGGCACCGGCAACATGCCATCAACACCCGGCAAGCGGATCTCCGGCATGTCGTCCGGCAGCGCCCCCCGTTGAAAGCGCGCTTCAAAGTCGGCCAGCGCTTGCTGTGCTGCAGCCGAACCATGAAAGCGGGCGACGATTTCCTGCGCAAAGCCGACCTTGATGTTGCGCGGGTTGGCGCCATCAAGCACCTGCTGCTTCCAGCCATCAATGGTGTGCAGCGATTCGAACGATAATAATTGGATATAACGCCACATCAAATCGTCGGACACCGACATCAGCTTGCCGAAAATCTCCTGCGGCGGCTCGTTGATGCCAATGTAGTTGCCGAGCGACTTCGACATTTTGTTGACCCCATCCAGACCTTCCAGCAAAGGCATGGTCAGAATGCATTGAGCGGGCTGTCCATGGTGCTTTTGCAACTCTCGTCCCATCAACAGGTTGAATTTCTGGTCGGTGCCGCCCAATTCGACATCAGCTTTCAACTCGACCGAGTCGTATCCCTGAATCAGCGGATACAGAAATTCATGAATCGCGATGGGCTGCTGGCTGGTATAGCGTTTGTGGAAGTCGTCCCGCTCCAGCATGCGCGCCACAGTATGCGTCGCCGCCAGCCGTATCATGCCAACCGAGCCCAAGCCCTCCATCCATTCCGAATTGAAACGTACCTCGGTCAGGGCCGGGTCAAGGATCTTGAAAACCTGCTCCTGATATGTTTTGGCATTGTCTGCCACTGCTTCGCGAGTCAATGGAGGGCGCGTGGTATTTTTGCCGGTTGGATCACCGATCAGGCCGGTGAAGTCTCCAATCAGAAAAACAACCTGATGCCCCAACGCCTGAAACTGACGCAGCTTGTTCAGCAGGACGGTGTGCCCCAGATGCAAATCTGGCGCCGTCGGATCGAAACCCGCCTTGATGCGCAATGGACGACCGGTCTTCAATTTCTCGATCAATTCGGCCTCTACCAGCAACTCGTCCGCTCCACGCTTGATTTCCTGCAACGCGTCCTGCATCAAATTCCTCTCTGTGACGGGTCAAGTTTGCCCAGACTTGGCCGTAAACCATTAATATCATTTCATCCAACACGCACAAGCTGCTGTTTGGATTGAGAAAAAATCCGGGGAGGGCGTTTATGGTAGACTCCCGGCTCGCATATTGAAGGGAAACGGTCTATGCCGCTCACCAAACTGAGAATTTTAACCGATCGCATGACCGGAGCAGAACGCCGCTTCAGTCTGCGCACTCTGGTCACACTCTCCAGTCTGCCTCTTTTTGGCGTTGTTGCTGCCTTCGGCCTGGCACCGGACACCAACACGCTTGATATCACCCCGCAAACCATTACTGAAGCGATTGCCTTGCCTGCATTGGCAACGTCCGATAATGCAGGAACATTTGAACGCGAAAGCCTGGTTCAGTCCGGTGACACCCTCGCCAGCGCATTGTCACGCCTGAAAATCGATGACCTGGAAATTCAGCGCTTGCTGACCACGGATGCCGTACGCCAAATGGCAGCCAGCATCCGCGCCGGCAAACGCATTCAAGCCACCACCTCGCAAGATGGCCAACTGCAAAGCATCCGGTTTGAACGCAGTGACGCACCTGCGCTGACTGTCCGCCGTCAAAATGACAGCTATGTCGCAGAAGAAAGCAGCGACTTGCTGGAGAGCCGCATCGTAATGCGCTCCGGCCGTATTCTCTCGTCGCTTTATGGCGCAACCGACAGCGCCGGCATCCCCGACAAGATTGCCAACCAGATAGCGGAAACCTTCTCTACCAGCCTGGATTTCCGTGAGGACCTGCGCCGTGGCGATACCTTCTCCGTCATCTATACGGTCGACTACCGCAACGGCGAACCTGTAGGCGCCGGCAAATTACTGGCAGCCGAATTCGTCAATGCCGGCAAACCCTTCCGTGCAGTCCTGTTTCGCGATGCTTCCGGGCGTGAAGACTATTACACGCCTGAAGGCGAATCGCTGAAGAAAGGCTTTCTGCGTTCACCACTTGAATTCACACGCGTTACCTCCAGTTTCAGCACCTCGCGTTTACATCCTCTCCTGGGTTTCCACCGTGCCCACACCGGGGTTGACTTTGGCGCGCCCACCGGCACTCGGGTCAAGGCCACCGGCGACGCGACCGTTGAGTTTGCTGGACGCAGGGGGGGCTATGGCAACCTGCTTATCCTGCGCCATCACAACGGCTATGAAACCTACTACGCGCACCTGAGTGCATTTGCATCCGGTATCCGTCCCGGACGCTCGATCAGCCAAGGCCAGATCGTCGCCTACGTTGGGACGACAGGCGCTTCGACCGGCCCGCACTTGCACTACGAAGTACGTATTGCAGGCAAACCGTACAACCCCATGGCCATCAAGCTGCCGGGGGCACCCCCGTTGGCCGTGGCCCAGCGTGCACGTTTCCTGCAACAGACCGCAAGCTGGTCTGACAAGCTGGGGCTGTTGCGCGGCACTAACCTTGCTGCACTCGATTGAGTGCAAGCCCTACGCATGAGGCTCCGCTCTCCCATAAAGCAGAGCGCTACATCGGCCTCATGTCTGGCACCAGCCTGGATGGTGTCGATGCAGTTCTCTCTGAAATAAGCGCCACAGGCGAAATCCGCCTGCTTCACACCCATTACCTGCCCTATTCGGACAGCCTGCGCGCCCAGTTACTGGCGCTACACTCAACGCAACCCGACGAAATCCACCTTGCAGCTTGCGCCGCCAACGACCTGGCACGCCTGTATGCCGCAACGGTCGAGGCTCTGCTAGACGGAATTGCCCCTGACACCGTGCGCGCGATCGGCTGCCACGGCCAAACCCTTCGTCACCGCCCAGCTGACGGCTACTCGCTGCAAATCGGCAATGCCTCGCTGCTAGCCGAACTCACCGGAATCACGGTCGTCGCCGACTTTCGCAGCCGTGATATCGCAGCAGGCGGCCAAGGGGCGCCACTGGTGCCGGCCTTTCATGCCCAGGCGCTGCGGCATCCGGACATCCACCGCGTCATCGCCAACATCGGCGGCATCGCCAACATCACCGACTTGCCGGTAAATGGCGCGGTACGCGGCTGGGATACCGGCCCGGGCAACATGCTTCTGGATGCCTGGATCAAACAGCACAGCGCTGAGCGCTATGACCGCGATGGCACTTGGGCGGCCAGCGGGATTGTCCACTCCGGGCTGCTGGAAGCGCTGGCGAAGCATACTTACCTGCAACTGCCTCCGCCCAAAAGTGCCGGGCGCGAACAATTCAATCTGAACTGGCTGGAAACGACGCTAACCCGCTTCGATGATGCGATCAAGCCGGAAGATGTGCAGGCCACACTGCTCGAATTCACCGCCATGAGCCTGTGTGATGCAGTGCGTCGCGAATGCGATGGCGCACAGGAACTCTATGTGTGTGGTGGCGGCGCACACAATAGCGCTTTAATGCGGCGTATCAACGCTCACCTGCCGAATATTCAGGTGGCAACGACTACCCAACTCGGCATCGACCCTGACTGGGTGGAAGCACTGGCTTTTGCCTGGCTGGCACGGCAAACAATGAATCATGCGCCGGGTAACCTTCCGTCAGTTACCGGCGCACGAGGTGAACGCATTCTGGGCGCGATTTACCCTGCTTGATCTCAACAACCAGACAAAAACACAGCCGAAGCCGCGATACCCAACAAAAAAGCGGCCGAAGCCGCTTTTTTGTTGGGCAGGTGGCGCTTACGCCGAGAACGACGAACCGCAACCACAGGTCGTGGTGGCATTCGGGTTCTTGATCACGAACTGCGCGCCTTCCAGGCCTTCTGAATAATCGATTTCAGCGCCAACCAAGTACTGGAAGCTCATCGAATCGACCAGCAGGCTGACGCCGTTTTTCACCATCACGGTGTCATCTGCATTTTGTGTTTCGTCAAAAGTGAAGCCGTACTGAAAGCCGGAACAGCCGCCGCCCGACACAAATACGCGCAGTTTCAGTTCTGGATTGCCTTCCTCGTCGATCAGGCTTTTAACTTTGCTAGCCGCGCTATCGGTGAAGATCAGCGGGACTTCCATTTCGGTTGCTGCATTCATAGTGACACTCCTTGAAAATATGTAAGATGATTATCCGCATCACCCGCGCTACGTCAAGCAAAGACCCTGCTCAAGCCACGGAGTTCCGCCTTATTTAGGGCAGCATTCCCACATCGGTCAACGCAGTGTCTTCGGGAAAATCAAACAATATGTTCATGTTCTGCACCGCCTGCCCTGCTGCGCCCTTGACCAGGTTGTCGATTACCGACAGCACCACCACCGTGTCGCCACCCTGTGGGCGATGCACGGCGATACGACACATGTTCGCACCACGCACCGAGCGGGTTTCAGGGTGTGCGCCTGCGGGCATCACGTCAACAAAGGCTTCGCCGGCATAACGCTTCTCAAACAGGCTTTGCAGGTCGATGTCGGCACTGATTCTGGCGTACAAAGTCGCGTGGATGCCCCGTATAAGTGGCAACAGATGAGGAACAAAGGTGAAGCCCACCGGCTTGCCGGAAAAAGCTTCCAGTCCTTGCTTGATTTCAGGCCAATGGCGATGCCCCCCCACGGCGTAAGCCTTGAAGTTGTCCGCCGCTTCAGCAAAAAGGATATGGGTTTCCGGCTTGCGCCCGGCACCGGAGACACCCGATTTTGCATCCGCCACCAGAAAACCGGTATCAACCACACCGGACTCCAGCAGCGGCAAAAAGCCCAGCTGCACCGCGGTGGGATAACACCCCGGGTTAGCGATCAACCGTGCGCCCTTGATCGCCGCACGGTTGATTTCGGGCAGACCGTATACCGCCTCGGCCACCAGGTCGGGGCAGGCGTGCTCCATCTTGTACCACTGCTCCCACACCGCCACGTCCCTGATGCGGAAGTCAGCTGCCAGGTCGATCACCTTGACGCCTGCGTCAAGCAGCGCGCGGGCCTGCTGCATGGCCATGCCGTTGGGGGTGGCGAAAAACACCACATCGCAATGTTCCAGCCCGGCGTCTTCAGGCGTGGAAAACGCCAGATTGACCCGGCCGCGCAGATTCGGAAACATCTCGGCCACCGGCATCCCGGATTCCTTGCGCGAGGTAATCGCTTTCAGTTCCACCTGCGGATGACGCGCCAGCAGACGCAGCAATTCGACCCCGGTGTATCCGGTGCCGCCCACAATTCCGACTTTGATCATGTTGTGCTTTCCATGCGAGATGATGCGCTAAATTCCAGTAGCAAAGTATTGGACGTTATTGTAGGACACGCTTGGCCGCCGATATAAAAAAAGCCGCCCTGAATCGGACGGCTTTTTTCGCAGCCAAGCGGCTGACCCAATACGCTGATCCCAACAAGATCAACGCTTGGAGAACTGCTTGCGACGACGCGCCTTGTGGAAGCCGACTTTCTTCCGCTCGACCGTACGTGCATCGCGCGTCACCAGACCCGCGGCTTTCAGCGCCGGTTTCATTTCGGGCGAAAACTCGATCAGTGCACGGGTGATGCCATGACGCACTGCACCGGCCTGACCGGATTCGCCGCCGCCCGCCACGTTGACCATGAAGTCAAATTTATCCAGATTGTCAGTCAGCACCAGCGGCTGACGCACGATCATGCGGCCGGTTTCGCGGGAGAAATACTCATCCACTGGCTTGTCGTTGACAACGATCTTGCCGCTGCCTGCCTTCATGAACACGCGCGCAACTGATTCCTTGCGACGACCTGTACCGTAGTTGTAGTTACCGATCATGTTGTGACCTTAAATTAAGCTTGCTTTGAATTAAGCCTGGATTGAATTAAGCCTGAACTTCCAGCGGCTTGGGCTGTTGAGCCTCGTGCGGATGATCCGCGCCTGCATAGATTTTCATTTTCTTGATCATGGCGTAGCCAAGCGGGCCTTTGGGCAGCATGCCCTTGACTGCTTTTTCCAGCGCACGACCGGGGAAACGCTCCTGCATCTTGCCGAAGGTCGTTTCGTAAATGCCGCCGGGGTAACCCGAGTGGCGATAATAAATTTTGTCGGTGTCCTTGTTGCCGGTCACGCGCATCTTGCCTGCGTTGACCACAACAATGTAATCACCGGTATCAACGTGCGGCGTGAATTCCGGCTTATGCTTGCCGCGCAGGCGGCGTGCAATCTCGGAAGCCAGGCGACCCAGCAATTTGTTATCAGCATCAACCACGAACCAGTCGTGTTGAACTTCATGGGATTTTGCGGAAAAGGTTTTCATGACCTAACCTCTACACAGAGGACAATCTCGGAAAGCCGAGCATTTTAACCGTGTCCAGCGAACAAAGTCAAACACTGTATGCGGATACCGTGCGGAACTGGCTTACAATTTCATCCATGTCTGCGTCACCCGTCGCCACGCTCATTTCCG
>JBBQDI010000076.1:0-6966 GCA_038319505.1 Burkholderiales bacterium | reverse complement strand
CCTGAAGAAGGCCTGACCCTGCCCGGCATGACCGTGGTGTGTGGTGATTCGCATACCTCGACCCACGGCGCGTTCGGCGCGCTGGCGTTCGGCATCGGCACCTCCGAAGTCGAGCACGTGCTGGCCACGCAATGCCTGTGGCAGAAGCCGTCGAAAACCATGCTGGTGAAAGTCGAGGGTGAATTGGGCCGCGGCATCACAGCCAAGGACATCGCGCTCGCCATCATCGGCGAAATCGGCACTGCCGGCGGTAGCGGTTTTGCGCTGGAATTCGGTGGCTCTGCGATACGCGCGCTGACGATGGAAGGCCGCATGACGCTATGCAACATGGCGATCGAGGCGGGCGCGCGCGCCGGCATGGTGGCGGTCGATGCCACCACGATCGATTACGTGAAAGGCCGTCCCTATTCACCCATGGGCGCGCAATGGGCGCAGGCGGTGGCCTTGTGGAACACGCTGCATTCGGACACCGATGCCCAATTCGATCGCGTGGTCGAACTCGACGCCGCCAGGATCGAGCCGCAGGTCACCTGGGGCACCTCGCCGGAGATGGTGACGACCATCAATGGCCGCGTGCCGAATCCTGCCGACGCGCCGAATGAAGTCAAGCAGCATGACTGGGCGCGCGCGCTCGAATACATGGGCCTTGAGGGGGGCACGCCGATTGCCGAGATTGCGGTGGACAAGGTATTCATCGGGTCGTGTACCAACTCGCGGATCGAGGACATGCGCGAAGCCGCCAGCGTGGCTCGTGGCCGCAAGGTCGCGTCTAACGTCACGCTGGCGATGGTGGTGCCCGGGTCCGGTCTGGTCAAACAGCAGGCCGAGGCCGAAGGGCTGGACAAGATTTTCATCGCGGCTGGCTTCGAATGGCGTGAGCCCGGCTGCTCGATGTGTCTGGCGATGAACGCCGACCGGCTGGAGCCTGGCGAGCGCTGTGCCTCCACCTCCAACCGCAATTTCGAAGGACGGCAGGGGCAGGGCGGACGTACCCATCTGGTCAGCCCGGCGATGGCCGCCGCTGCCGCGTGTGCCGGACATTTCGTCGATGTGCGCACGCTACAAGGAGAATCACGATGAATAGAGTATTCATGCTGATTTTGCTGGGCTTGTTCGGTGGACAACCGGCTCTCGCCGAAGAGGGTGTCGCCACCAAAATTGGCGACGGCATCAAAAAAGGCGGTGAGGCCGCAGGGAACGGAATCGAAAAGGGCATCGAGGCCACCGAGAAGGGATTGAAGAAAGGTGCGGCCGCGACCGGAAAAGGGCTGGAAACGGCGGGCCAGTGGATCGAGAAAAAAGTGCACGGCGACAAGCAGGAAAGGCAGTAAGACATGTATAAATTCACTGTGCTGGATGGATTGGTTGTCCCGCTTGATCGCGCCAACGTCGACACCGACGCCATCATCCCCAAGCAGTTTTTGAAGTCGATCAAGCGCGCCGGCTTCGGCCCCAACCTGTTTGACGAATGGCGTTATCTCGATCATGGCGAGCCGGGCAAGTCGAATCACGACCGTCCGCTGAATCCGGAATTTGTGCTGAATCAGCCGCGTTATCAGGACGTATCTGTGTTGCTGGCCCGCGAGAACTTTGGTTGCGGCTCCAGCCGCGAGCACGCACCCTGGGCACTGGAAGACTATGGGTTTCGCGCCATCATCGCGCCGAGCTTTGCCGATATTTTTTACAACAACTGTTTCAAAAACGGCATCCTGCCCATCGTTCTGGATGCGGCCGTAGTGGATCGGTTGTTCAGGGCATGCGAGTCGATTGAAGGCTATGCCCTGATCGTGGACCTGGACAAGCAGACGGTGACGACACCAACGGGTGAACAGATTCCGTTTGATGTGGATGCGGGGCGCAAGCACCGTTTGTTGAACGGTCTGGATGACATTGGCCTGACGCTGTTGCAAGGCGACAAGATCAATGCGTATGAGGCGCGCCGCAAGCAGGACGCGCCGTGGTTATTTAGTGGATCAGAAAAATGAAAATTGCAGTATTGCCGGGTGACGGCATTGGTCCGGAGATTGTCGCGCAGGCGGTCAAGGTTCTGGATGTGTTGAAGGCTGAAGGCGCGAAAATCGAAATGGAAACCGCGCCCATTGGCGGGGCCGGTTACGACGCGGCGGGCGATCCGTTGCCGGAGGCGACGCTGAAGCTCGCGCGCGAATCTGATGCGGTATTGCTGGGCGCCGTCGGTGGCCTGCAATACGATGCGCTGGATCGACCGCTACGCCCCGAGCGTGGCCTGTTGCGCATCCGCAAGGAACTCAACCTGTTCGCCAACCTGCGGCCGGCGCTGCTGTATCCCGAACTCGCATCGGCGTCCTCGCTGAAACCGGACGTGGTGTCCGGGCTCGACATCATGATCGTGCGTGAACTGACCGGCGATGTGTATTTCGGTCAGCCGCGCGGGATTGAGATCAGGTCGAACTCAACCGGGGGGAGTGAGCGCGTCGGTTTCAACACCATGCTGTATGCCGAATCCGAAGTGCGCCGCGTGGCGCATGTGGCATTTGGCATCGCCATGAAGCGTGGCAAAAAGCTGTGCTCGGTCGATAAAGCCAACGTGCTCGAATGCTCCGAGCTGTGGAAAGAAGTGATGATCGAGGTGTCGAAAGAATACCCCGAGGTCGCGCTCTCACACATGTATGTCGACAATGCGGCGATGCAGCTGATTCGTGCGCCGAAGCAGTTCGACACCATTGTCACCGGCAATATCTTCGGCGACATCCTGTCCGACGCGGCGTCGATGCTGTCGGGTTCGATCGGCATGCTGCCGTCAGCTTCGCTGGACGAAAACAACAAGGGGATGTACGAGCCGATCCATGGCTCCGCCCCCGACATCGCCGGCAAGAACATGGCCAATCCACTGGCGACGATCCTGTCGGTGGCGATGATGTATCGCTACACCTTCGCCGATCTGGCGACCGCTGACCGCATCGAGAGTGCGGTGAAAAAGGTGATTTCGCAAGGCTACCGAACCAGCGATATCTGGACCGAGGGGGCGCAGAAGGTGTCGTGCAGCGAGATGGGCGACGCGGTGGTGAAAGCGATTTGAAAACAATTGGAGAGTCGAGAGTGGAGTACCGGGAGCGCGCGATCAAGCTTTGTGCTCTTAACTTACCGCTCTCAATTCTCGACTAGGAGAAGATGCAATGATGAAAGTAGGGCTGATAGGCTGGCGCGGCATGGTGGGTTCCGTGCTGATGGGGCGGATGAAAGAAGAGCGGGATTTCGACCTTGTCGAGCCGGTTTTTTTCACGACATCCAACGTCGGTGGCAAGGGCCCCGACATTGGCCGCGATCTGCCGCCGCTGAAAGATGCCAACAGCATCGACGACCTGAAACTATGCGACACCATCATCACCTGCCAGGGCGGCGACTACACCAAGGAAGTGTACCCAAAGCTGCGCGCAGCCGGTTGGAACGGCTACTGGATTGATGCGGCCTCGACGCTGCGGATGAAGGACGAAGCCATCATCATCCTTGATCCGGTCAACAAGAACGTCATCCAGGACGGCATCGCCAATGGCGTGAAAACCTATGTTGGCGGCAACTGCACTGTATCGCTGATGCTGATGGCGATGGGTGGACTATTCGACTCCGGGTTGGTCGAATGGGTGTCGCCGATGACTTACCAGGCCGCCTCCGGCGCAGGCGCACGCAACATGCGCGAGCTGATCCAGCAGATGGGCGCAGTGCATGCTGAGGTGAAGGGTCTGCTTGATGACCCCGCTTCTGCCATTCTCGAAATCGACCGCAAGGTAGCCGATTTCATCCGTTCCGACCGTTATCCCGTTAATGCCTGGCCAGTACCGCTGGCCGGCAACCTGATTCCGTGGATCGACGTCGCACTCGAGTCCGGCCAGTCCAAGGAGGAGTGGAAAGCGCAGGTCGAAGCCAACAAGATCATGCGCCGCAGCGACAATCCGATCCCCATCGACGGCCTATGCGTGCGCGTGGGCGCGATGCGCTGCCATTCGCAGGCACTCACCATCAAGTTGACGAAAGATGTGCCGCTTGCTGATATTCACAGCCTGATTGCAGCGCACAATCAATGGGTTAAGGTAGTGCCGAATGATCGCGAGCTATCCATGAGCGAACTCACCCCGGCAGCGGTGACTGGCACGCTCACCGTGCCGATTGGCCGAATGCGCAAACTCAACATGGGGCCGCATTACCTGAGCGCATTCACGGTGGGGGATCAACTCCTGTGGGGCGCGGCTGAACCGCTGCGGCGGATGCTGCGGATTCTGCTGGAAGCCTGAATAGACAAGGCCTGGGGACAAATATCTTTGGGTTGGTGCGGTTTGTGCACTAAAGATTGCGTCTGGCGAGCCGTCAATAGTGGCGTCAAGTATTCAACAGCTCCGCTATACGGGGCGAATAGGAGAAATAGGGATGAGATTGAAGCGCTTTACGACCCAACTGGTGGCCGCTGGCCTGATTGCGATGCCGCTGATGGCGCATGCCGCCGGGTTGGGTAAGCTGTCGATCACATCGGCACTGGGTCAGCCGCTTGCGGCAGAGATCGAACTGTTTGCGGCAGACAAGGCCGAACTCGACAGCTTGTCAGCCATCCTTGCTTCCGAACAGGCATTTCGCGATGCGCGCGTCGAGTTTGCTCCGGTGTTGTCATCCCTTCGCTTTACCGTCGAAAAAAGGCCCAATGGCGCAGCGGTGCTGAAAGTCACCTCCAGCCGCCCGGTAACCGATCCTTTCATCGACATGCTGGTCGAGCTGAACTGGCCGTCGGGACGCTTGGTGCGTGAATACACCATGTTGCTCGATCCCCCCGGCATGGCTGCGCCGCAAACCGTAGCGCCGGTGGCAGCCGTGATACCCGCACAAGCACCCGTTGCCAAGCCAGCGCCTGCACCCATGGCCGCCCCACAAGTCAAGGCGACACAGATACCTGTTGCGCCCAAAGCACCTGCCGCGCCCAAAGCACCTGCCCCGGCAATGGCACAGAAGAGTGCACCCGCAGCGCCGGATAGCCTGCTGGTCAAGCGTGGCGATACGCTGAGCGGCATTGCCGGCCGCGTGCGACCTGAGGGTGTCAGCCTGGAGCAGACGCTACTGGGCCTGTATCGTGAAAATGCCCAGGCATTCGAGGGCAACATGAACCGCCTGAAAGCAGGCAAGACACTTAAAGTACCCTCTGCAGAGAGCGTGGCAGCGATTTCGCAACAAGAAGCGGTGCGCGAACTCAAGTTGCAGGCAGCCGACTGGCGTGCTTATCGCCAGAAACTGGCTGGCGCAGTGAGCGAAGCTCCGGAAGCCACGGCAGCGAAGGGTCAGGCCAGCAGCGGCAAAATCACCCCCAAGGTTGAAGATCGCGCTAAACCGGCACCCGAAGCCCAACAGGATGTACTGAAGCTGTCTAATAAGGTTGCCCCGCCGGTGGCCGCTACGGCTGCTGCGGGTAAGGAAAACCGCGCCCTGGAGGAAAAACTGCGTGCTCAGGAGGCGGATACGGCCGCGCGCAAAAAAGCACTGCAGGAATCGGGTCAGCGCGTAGCCATGCTGGAAAAGCAGGTCGAGGACATGCAGAAGCTGGCCAAGATGAAGGAAGAGGCAAAAATCGAACAGCCCGCTCCGGCACCGATCAAGCCTGAGCCTGAAGTGGCAAAACCCGCGCCTGCACCTGCGGCGGCAAAACCTGTACCTGCACCGCTTGCGCCGGTCATCGAGGCGTCGCCTGCCCTCCCGGAACCTACGGAAAACTGGTATGACCCGCTACTCGCCAACCCGATATATTGGGGCGGCGGTCTCGCAGCGCTTGGTTTGGGTGGCGTGCTCTGGTGGATGATGGCAGGGGGTAATCGTCGTCGCAAAACCAGTGGCGCTGCGCTGGAAGACAGCATCATGAGCGGCAGCGGCGATGTCCGTCCGAATTCCATTATCGGTGCAGCATCGGGTGGCAGCATCAACACCGGTGATACCTCCTTCCTCACCGATTTCAGTCAGGCGGGTTTGGGCACAATCGATACGCACGATGTCGACCCCATTGCCGAGGCCGAAGTGTATATGGCCTATGGCCGTGATGTGCAGGCTGAAGAAATCCTCAAGGAAGCCATCAGCAAGGAACCGGACCGTCACGAAATTCGTGTCAAGTTGCTGGAAATCTATGCCGCGCGCCATAACACCACGGCATTCGAATCGGTCGCGGGTGAGCTTTATGCAGCACTCGGCAGCACGTCCAGCCCGCTGTGGGATAAAGCCTGTGAAATGGGTCGCAGCATTGATCCGACCAACCCGCTGTATGGGGGCGTGCAGTCAAGTGGCGTTCCCGGCCTGCAGGCTGCTACGGTGGCAGCCACTGCTGCAGTGGCTGGCGGTGCGATGATGTTTGATGAAGATCGTGCATCCGAGCCCAAGGTGGATGTCGTACCGGAGATTGAACCTGTCAGTGAAGTCGAGCAGGCCGGCGCAGCCTTGGAGTTCGAGACCGCCGGTCAAGTCGCTGAGTTTGATATTCAGCCTGACGTGGCTACGGCAACGGATAAGAGTGTCGAAAAAGACACTCAGAATCTCGATTTCGAATTGCCGGATATTGGTTTGCACATGGGTGAGGATGACACGCTGTCACTGGACCTGGGGCTGGAAGAAGATAACGGCCCGGACAGTAAATTTGATTTCAGTGGCCTCGACCTTGATTTGGGTGACGGCGGGGGCAACGATCTTGAACTTGACGAAGTAGGCACCAAGCTCGACCTTGCCCGCGCCTACGTGGAAATGGGTGACAAGGAAGGTGCGCGTGAAATTCTCTCCGAGGTGTTGTCGGAAGGCAGCGACAAACAAAAGGCCGATGCGAAAGGCTTGTTGAGCTCGCTTGGCTAGATCGCTGCATCCGGCTGCCCGCATCCTGTTGTGGTGCGGGTGGGCAGTGGCGGTTGAACGCGCTGTCTTTCCCCAGCTCTCTTTTCTGGCCGTCGCCACCGCGACGGCCTTTCTGTTTGCGCC
>JBBQDI010000075.1:0-6980 GCA_038319505.1 Burkholderiales bacterium | reverse complement strand
ACAGACGTAATTGGCGCGGCCTTTAAGCAGGGCCACCTTGACCGGCGACTTCAGCGCCCTGCGCGCGGCCGGCAGATCGCGATGAAACAGCTGATCCTGCAGCGCCTTGGTGCCGGTGGAAATCACGACCTTGCCGCCTGACAACAACGCTGGAATCAGATAGGCCAGCGTCTTGCCGGTGCCGGTGCCGGCTTCGGCCAAGAGCACGCTGTTGTCGGCGATCGCGCGCTCGACGGCTTCGGCCATGGCCAACTGCTGCGGACGCGCGCGCCAGCCGGGGAGCACCTTGGCACACGCGCCGGCGGGAGAAAAGATGTGTTTCAAATCAAACATTTTGGGGCCAGGTTTTGCGCTGGAGTGTACCATTCGAAGGGTGGCTCCACGCCTTCAGTTCCGCGGCCTTTCGACCGTTATGTCTATAGATTATGTCCATCCCCAATGCCATGCGTGCCTACCTGATTTGCTTGCTGATATCCGTTTTACCGGCATGGGCCCACGCAGCAATCGTTCAATTGCAAGTTCGCCCCGACATTCAGGCCAGCGCCGAATATCTGCCCGGCCAGCGCAACAAACCTGCGGTGCTATTGCTGCATGGCATTAACCAGACTCGCGATTTTCCTACCGTGGCCGCGCTGGCACGAGGACTGCGGGATGCAGGCTACCCCGTGTTGGCACCCACGCTCAGCCTCGGCATTCCCAACCGGACACAAAGCCTGGCTTGCGAGGCCGTGCATCGCTACAGCTTGGATGACGATATCGCTGAACTTGCACACTGGGTAGGCTGGCTGAAATCGCAAGGCCATCGCTCCATTGTGCTGGTCGGCCACAGTTTTGGCAGTCTGCAGTTGCTGGTTTATCTGGATGGTCACCCTGACCCCGCTGTTAAAGGCTTTATCGGTGCCTCGCTGGTAGAAACCCAGATCGGCAACGCGTCCCGCCCCGCCCTGGAGGCCAAGCTGGAAAATCTGATCAAGCATCATCAGCGGACGCTGATCACGCAGCAGATGTCCTACTGCAAGAAATACCTGTCAACACCCGAAGCCATACTGTCCTATGTGCGCTGGGGCCAGTCACGCACACTCCAAGCACTGAATCGCGCGCCCGTCAGCGTCCAGCTCATCATGGGCGATGCCGATGGAATGCTGGGGCGTACCTGGATTGCAACGCTCAAAAATTCCAAGACGCCGATGGTAATCGTCCATAACGCTAATCATTTCATGGATGGCGAACATGAATTCGACCTGCTCGATCACACCCTGAAATTTCTTGAGCACGCCCAGCCGGCCCCAGTTCGATGAAATCGACCGCCTCATTCACGATCAATCAGATCGCACTGGCATTCATGATCAGCATGCTCATCATAGTGAGCCTGATCGGCACATTTTCCATCCGGCAGACGAGCCGCGTGACCCAGGACCTGACCCGACACAGCCAGGAAGCAGCGCAATCCGAACTCTCCGCCGCATTCAACCGGCTGCTGCACCAAACAGAAAGCCAGGCAAACGCACTGGCCCAATGGGATGAAACCCGTCAACAACTGGTGCTACCCGAGTTCTACACTTACTGGCGGGATCATCGCGTCTACGAAAGCAGCATGCAGATCAGTCAATCAGCCCACGCTGGCTTATATAACCAGGCTGGTACGCTGCTTGCCCCCAGCCCGGCCATACACAATTTTCCAGCTACGTTACCCAGTTGGGCTGAACAAAACCAACGCTCCAACTGGATTGCCAATCAAGCTGGCATTATTTATCTGTTTCACGCGTTTCCGGTAGAAAGCGGAGAGCCGCAACACGCCCTTCTTGGGCACGGCCTTATCCGGTTTGATTTACTGGCTGAACTATTGCGCCAGGAGAGCTTCCATTTCACCGATGTAGGCAGTATCAAAGTAGATCTGAAGCCGGGCGAAAAACTGGCTACGCAAGACCTCATTTCACACATGCAATTCAAGGCGCGTCCGGATCCGGACCAGCGCCAATTCCAGTCAATTTTGTCAAACACCCTGCTGGCGCTGTTCATTATTCTGGCGACCACATCATTACTGGCTTTCGTGGTGTACAACCGTTTGCTGCAACGCCCGCTAAAGTGGCTTTCGGACGATATTGAGGCCATGCAGAATGGGTGTTTCCGCCAGCAGTCTCTCCATTCCCAATCCTTGCGCGTCATCGAACTGGAGAAAATCCGGCGTTCACTCTACGACTATCAGCTGCAGCTGAACAAGCTGCATGGATCGCTTGAAAGCCAGAACCGCGAATTCCACTCGCAAGCGCGCCAGGATGCGCTGACCGGCTGTCACAACCGACGTGCCTATGAAGAAGATTGGGAAAGCTTCCGCAGTGAGATCAAGTCTGCGCCTCAAGGCTCGGCATTTCTGCTGTTCGACTGTGACCGTTTCAAGACCATCAACGACACCTACGGCCACGCCAAGGGCGATCGCGTGCTGACCCTGACTGCTGATGCCCTGAAAATGGCGTTACGTGCCAACGACAGGCTGTACCGTCTGGGCGGCGATGAGTTTGGCACGTTCATGTCACATACCTCACCCGCCCAGGCCAAACAGATTGCCCATCGATGCCAAAACCTGGTCGATGCCATCGGCTTTGGCGATCTCGGCATTCTTGAACCGATCAGCATCAGCATCGGCATCGCATTCTGTGATGCCGACGAAATTGCACATGTGGATGATCTGCCCAAGCAGGCCGATATCGCGATGTACACTGCCAAACAGCCAGGACGCAGCCGCGTGGCCCTGTATGGTGAAGACACGAAACGCGACTCACCCACACTGGTGGCCAGCAGGGAAACCAGCGCCTTGTTCCAGGCGCTCGTGGCACCCGGCATGATCGAGATGCATTACCAGCCGATCCACGCATTACCAGGCCGCCAGGTAGCCTACTTCGAGGCACTGGCCCGGATTCGCCACAACAATGAACTGCTGCTGCCGGAACAATATTTACCGGTCGTCAGCAGCCGCCGTCTTGAGGTTGAATTCGACCAGGCCGTGCTGCATCAAGTCGGCATGGATCTGTCGTCCGGCCTGTACCCTGAAGGGCTTGGCGTCTCGATCAACCTGTCGGCCCAGAGCATTGCACATCCTGATGTCATGTCACATCTGATGGAATTGTCGAGCCATCTTCAATCCCACCCGTTGATACTGGAAATCACGGAAACCTCGCTCATCACGCAAATGCTCGAGGTGCGAAACCATCTGGATGTATTGCGCTCAGTTCATTTCAAGATCGCCATGGATGATTTCGGAACCGGCTACTCACCCTTGCAGTATCTGGTGGACTTACCGGTGGATGTGGTGAAGCTGGACATTTCACTGATCCAAACGCTTGCGCAGGATAACCGCGCCGGGCAAATCGTTGCCCATTTCGCCCGCATGATGAGTGAAGTGGGCTATTCGCTGGTGGCTGAAGGCGTGGAAACCGAAGCCGTGCTGCACAAGGTCGAAAATCTGGGCATCACCCATGTGCAAGGATTCTTGCTGGGCCGACCAACGCCATTGGCACAGCTGTCTGCCCTGCTCCCTGCGCCCCCGCTAGCGATATCGGCGGGATAAGCGTCAGGATCAGTGTTTGCCCGAGCGCCAGATGGAGAAGATGATCCAGAGGCTGTTGAAAAATGCGATCAGGAACCCGATCAGTCCGAAAAAAGGCAGGCCGAACAGCATGGGGCCTTTGTCTACCGTCATGATGATGCTGGAGCCCACCACCAGCGAAGCCGTCAGAATGCCCATGGCGATGCGGTTGCTGGCACGGTCCAACTGGTGTCCAAAGCTGTCCAGCCGTTTCAGGTCGAGATCGATCTTGATCCGTCCGCGACGCACATCCCGCAGCAGGTGACGCAGATCGCGCGGCACGTCGGCCATCACTTCCAGCGCCTCGCGCACGCTCTTGCGCCCACGCTTCAGCAGGGCCTGCGGCGTGTAACGCTGGTGGATGATGCGTTCCACAAATGGGGTCACGTTGTCGATCATGTGAAAGTTGGGATCGAGTTGCTGCCCCAGCCCTTCCAGCGTGATCAGCGTCTTGAACAGCAAAGTCAGATCGGCGGGGAGTTTCAGATTGTTGTCGCGCATCAACGCCGTGATGTCATTCAGCAGTCCGCCAATCTTCACATCCTTGAGCTGCAGATCATCGTAGCTTTGCAGCAGTTCAGCCACGTCGTAGGCGAGGCGTTCTTCATCCCCCACCGAATCGTCGCTCCAGTCGAGCAACACCTGCAGCAGAGCCTGTTCATCCTTGCGTGTCAGGGCGTGCAGCAGGTCGACAATCTGATGGCGGCGAAGCTGGGTCAGCATGCCCACCATGCCGAAATCGATGATGCCGATGCGGTTGTCCGGCAGGAACAGCATATTGCCGGGGTGGGGGTCGGCGTGAAAATAGCCATGCTCCAGCACCATGCGCAGCACCACATCGGCACCCCGCTTGGCCAGCAAAGCGGGGTCGAGCCCACGCTCTCGCAGCCTGTTCGATGACACACCCGACATGCCGATGATTTGTTCCTGCACATTGACCCGGTCGTTAGTGAATTCCCAATACACCTTGGGAATCTTCACCAGGGGGTCGTCAGCGAAGTTACGCGCGAACTGGTCGATATTGCGCGCCTCCTTGGCCAGGTCGAGTTCGCGATTGAGCGAACGACGAAACTGCGACACGATTTGCACCGGATCGTAGCGCCGCGAATCCGGCATTTCGCTTTCCAGCAAGCGGGCAGCGTGTTCCAGAATGCGCAGATCGGCGCGGATCACATCCTCAATTCCGGGGCGGCGAATCTTGACCACGACCGGCGTGCCGTCCTTGAGCGTGGCACGATGCACCTGCGCGATGGATGCTGCCGCCAGCGGCACCGGATCGAATTCGGCAAACACATCGGCGGGTTCACCCTTGAGTGCGGCCACCAGGTCGGGATGCAGCATTTCGTAGGCAACCGCAGGCACCTGACTGTGCAGCTTCTCGAATTCGGCAATCCAGTTCGGCGGGAACATGTCCACCCGGGTTGCCAGCAGTTGCCCCAGCTTGACGAAGGTTGGCCCCAGTTCTTCCAGCGCCCGACGTATGCGAACAGGTGCTTCGAGTTGGCTGATTTCGCTGGTGCTGTGCCAGCGCAAAACCCGGCCGGCGCGCTCCAACACCCCACTGATACCCAACAAGCGCACCAGATCGCCCCAGCCATAGCGAATCATGACCGAGGCAATCACATGTAATCGAGGCAGGTCGCGTACGACCGAAATGGTTTCCCAGAGCATTGCGGATGGCTTTTGGAATCAGTAATGCCGAGAGTGTACCCGCAAGGGGCACGCCGGATTCGTAAGCCGCTTAAAGCGACAACGACTCCGCTGTACCCGCAAGGGGCACGCCGGATTCGTGAGCCGCTCAAGCATCAACGGCAACGTTTCCGTTGCCGGATGACGCCAGATCAGGAACGCAGGCGATCGCTCTGCCGTTTGAGGGAATCCGAGAGCGCTTCCAGAATGCCGCTTGCCACCTGGGACAAACGTTCGGTGGCAGTGCCGGCCGATTCGCTCAGCTTTGCGCGGCCCGACTCGCCGGTTGATTTCACGCCACTTGCCAACTGTTGCAGCGCTTCACGCACCTGCTCACCGGTGCGGGTCCCGCTGTTTTTCAGGTGCTCGTTCAGCCTATCCAGTTCTTCCTTCAGCTTGCCGCCTGATTGGCTGGCAGTCTGCTTAAGGGCGTCGACGAACTGGCTTTCCAGATCGCGTAGCTGTTCCAGACTGGCTTTCAACTCGTTGTCCTTGAATGCCTGCCCCTGTCCTGCAGCTTCGCGCAAGGTATAAGACACTTTCTGTGCGGCACTGCTCACCGCATCGTCAAGGCCCGATACAGCCTGCTTGAGCCCCTCCCCCATCTCGCCTCCGTGCGCGGCCAGACCACTGCCCACGCCGGATGTAATTGCACTGATGACTTCACGCAGATCCTGTAGTGCCATCCGGCGTTCATGCAGCGCACGCGCAGTCAATTCACGCACTCGCTCGCGCAGGCCGGGTTCAGATGCTGCAGCCTCAGCCTCATCATGCCATTGCACGAGTTGTGCATTTTCATGGATACTGGTTTCGCTCGATGCGGAGGTGTGTACGTCATTCATGGTGGAGTCCTCAAAATCAAGATTCGCCAAATTTGGCCGTTTTCCAATCTAACTATAGAGCAGAATATCGTCCCATGAAACTTGTCGCACGCCTGTCCCTGTTGGCCTTGCTGTTCATGCCGTCCGCTGAGGCCAGTGCCCCCGCTGAAGATATTCCCATGTACGCCATCAGTCTGGTCGGCAGCCCCTATCGTTTTGGCGGCACCTCCCCCGAGACCGGGCTCGATTGCAGCGGCTTTGTCGGTCATGTGTTCAGGCAGGTAGCCGGCGTGACACTGCCGCGCGACAGCCGTTCGATCAGTGAAACAGCCCAGCCGCTGGCGCAATTCGAACTTCAGCCGGGCGACCTGGTCTTCTTCAATACCCTCAACCTGGCGTTTTCCCATGTTGGCATTTATCTGGGCGATGATCGCTTTGTTCATTCCGCGAGCAGCCGCACCGGGGGCGTTATGATTTCAAATCTCCACGATCGTTACTGGCGCGATCGATTCGATGGTGCTCGCCGCGTCGTCCCGCCGGACGATCGTTCGCATGAGGAAGATAGCCATGAATAGGATCAGTCCAAAACGGATTTTCCGCACGCGCATTTGCCGTTATGCATTTGCATTCAGCATGTTCGCTCTGGTGACGGGGGAAGCACAGGCGGAAACCGATCTGAGCATGGAAAGCGCCTACCACGTCAATGAGGGCGTGCTACATTTTCTCGAAACGCCGCCCACCAAACTTGTTCACCATCATTTCAATCAAATCAGCATTAATGCGAATAGTCTGAATTCCGGCTGGGTCAGCCTGAAACAATGTCACCAGAACCTCGATCCTGTATCGCTTGCACAGATTACCTTTCGTGAAGGTTATGTGCGCGACCT
>JBBQDI010000074.1:0-6992 GCA_038319505.1 Burkholderiales bacterium | reverse complement strand
CCCGGTGCTGCCGACCTGGGAGCGCGATCTTGCCGAGGTCAACCGACTCGGTCTCAAACTCGCGTTCACCGTGGAAACACACATCCACGCCGACCACATCACCTCGGCGAACAAACTCAAAGCCATCGCCGGCAGTCGGATCGCCGGCCCCGCGCTCGATGCGCTGCCATGTACCGATGTCGGCATCGTCGATGGCACGCCATTCAGAATGGGTGCGGTCGAGCTGACGCCGATCCACACCCCCGGCCATACCGACAACCATTTTGCCTATGCCCATGCCGGTCGGCTCTACACCGGCGACGCGCTGCTCATCGAAGCCTGTGGCCGTACCGACTTCCAGAGTGGCGATCCGGCGGCGCTGTATCACTCGGTGCGCGGAAAACTTTTCGCGTATGACGACGATACCCTGGTCTATCCTGCCCACGATTACGAACAGCGCCGCATCAGCAGCATCGGACAGGAAAAGGCGCGCAATCCCCGGCTGGGGGCGACCGCACACTGGAAGATTTCGTCGTGCTGATGAACGGCCTGAAACTCGACTACCCCAAGTTCATCGACTACGCCGTGCCCGGCAATCGTGGCTGCGGCATCTGCCCGCCCGGGGTGCCGGACCATTTGCAGCAGTATTGCGTGCACATTGCGGACAGCCGTCAAGGCTGATTGAATGGGGCGCCGGCAAGATTGACAGCGTATTTCGCCATCACCGCGACAGCCCACCTCCGTGACGCGAAATCGGCAAACCTGCGGCACACGGCTTGCTACCGCAGCGACCGGGCTTCTTCCTCCAGATAAATCCGGTAGGCATTGCCGCGGTTGCTGGCGTCGAACGCGGGCAGGTTCGCGTACTTTGACCAATCGGTATTCAAATAAGCCTGTTCGAAAGGCACGAAATCCCTGACGGCTGCGGCCATGGCCTGGCGCACGAACCGGATGTAATTCCGGGTGGCTTCCACGACCTGCTGCGCATCTTGCGACATCTCGCCATGGCCGGGAATGACATAACGCACCTGATCCTTCAGGCCGGCAATGTAATCCAGTCCTTCCAGCCAGCGGTTGATGTCGGTCTCGGGACTGTCGAGAAACGGGACGCGGCCGCCATAGATGACATCGCCGCTAAACAGCACACCGTAGTTGCGGACCAGCATGATCGAATCGCCAGGCGCATGGGCCGGTCCGAGGTGCTTGATTTCGAACCGGATGCCGCCCAGTTCAAAGTTCTTGTCCTTGTCGAACACTTCGTCCGGCGAAACTATGTACGTTTTCTCATCCACCCACGGAAACAGTGCCTGGCGACGCTGCTCGAGGCGGCGTTCGGCATCCTCGCCCTGGCTGGCCGAGGTGCCCCCCGTGTAGCCCAGGGTGCTGCGTTGGGCCAGCACAGGTGGCGCACCCGCATGGTCTTTGAAGGCCTGCAGGCCATAAATGTGGTCGGCATGGTAATGGCTGACAACAACAAACTTGATGGGCTTGTCCGTCACCTCACGAATGCGCTGCAGCATGCGGTAGCCCAGGGCCGGGGTGCCAAGGGTGTCGAACACGACCACCCCGGCCGGGGTGACGACGAAACCTGCATTGGATGTATGGCCCTCGTTTACCGAGTCGGGAACGCCTGACAGCCCCACGATGTAGTAAACCGGGACATCAGGAATCTTGTGCAACTCGAAAGGCAGACTGACCGCGGCATAGGGCGCCTGATTGCGGGCCTGACCTGGTGGTGCGATGTCATTCGCACCTGCGGCAAGCGGCGCACACATCAGGATCAATCCCGCGAGAAACTGCGATTGGGAAGCAAACTTCACTGCATGTCCTCCTGCCTGGAACCTTCGATTGCCGGCATGCCATCCTGCCGGGCCTTGTTGAATGCTAGTTTCCCATGCGCGCGACACAACCCAAATCCGGGGTCCTGGATGCTCAATCCCGGTGCAAATCCTCGGCCCGGTTGAGGTTGGCAAAACAGGCTGCATCGAACTGCACCGTCGTTGAAGACAGCCCCGCCTGCCAGTGGCGCACGGCGTGCTCGCCACGCGCCATGAACTGAGCGAGATGGTCACGCTGATCGACACGCACGATGAAGCAGGTGTGATGCGTGCGCGCATTGTCTGCAGCCACTGCCAGCGGCACCCTGTTGTGTTGCGCGGCACTGAGCAAGCGCCTCACCCAATCGGCCGGCAGATGCGGCGTGTCGCAGGGCGCAACCACCAGCCAGTCCGCCGCCACCATTTGCATCGCCGCCAGCACGCCCGCCAGCGGGCCGGGATAATCGGGCAGGGGATCGGGCAACACACGATGGCCGTAAGCTGCATAGGTTTCGAGATTACGGTTGGCGCTGATCACCAGTTCGTCGACCTGCGGGGTGAGCGCGGCCAGCACCCACTCGATCAGGGGGCGCCCCCGATATTCGACCAGGCCTTTGTCGGCGCCGCCCATGCGACGACCCTGGCCGCCTGCCAAAATGACGGCAGCGACCGGTTCAGCGCCGTTCATACAGATGAAAGCGGTCGGTGCGATCACCGGGACGCGCGCCATCCCACTGCTTGACCCAGTTGGGTGACACATGCGGCTCGGCTTCGCGGATACGGGTTCCCACCAGGAGCCAGTTGCAGCCCACATCGGCGGGCGCAAGCAGGCGCCCGCTGTGATAGGCCAGCAGCAAACGTTGCTGGCTGCGCACCTGATAGGTCTGGATGCACTCCGCCGCGGGCACCCGCCCTGCCAGGTCCTCGGCCACGCTGGCATAGCTCAGGCGACGGTCGAGCGGTGTCTCGAACAACGCCATCAGCAAGACCCAGATGAAGGTGATGCCCGCTGTCCACACCAGGATGGGACGCAGCGCTGAACGACGGATACGGCTCAGGAACACGATCCAGGCCAGGGTGACGACAAGGCCCAGCGCCAGCGTCCATGGCCTGAATTTGCCGACGCCGGTCACGCCCAGGGTGGTCAGCCGCGCCGCCAGTCGCGCCGGCGTGCCGAGGTCATGCGCACTCCAGTAGACCCAGAACACCAGCGCAATAAATCCAAATAGCGTGATGCCAAACCACAACAGCGCATAGGCCGCGCCGCGGCGCAGGGCGAACAGCCCGGTCGCCCCCAGCAGCGCCAGCGGCAGCAACAGGATCAGGCCCTGCTCCTCGCCGGGATCGGTGTCGAGCGCGTACAGACCGAGCAGACCCAACAGCGTGGCGACCGGCAACACGATCCCCGGGGTGCGCCCCTTGCGCCGACCAAGATACAGAGCCCAGGCCGCCAGTGGCCACGCCGGCCAGGCGTACCAGCCCAGCAAGCGAAGATAGAAAGTCGGGCGCAGCCCCGCGTCACCCTGCCAGCGCTGCAGATTGAGCGCGCGCGAAAACGGGATTGACTGGGTGGCAAGATAAGTCAGCCAGACCGCACTCACGACCAGTGCCAGACCCACGCCCCAAGCCAGCGCGCGCCGCGCCGACGGAGAGCGGTAATCGTCCAGCAGCCACGTCATTCCGCCCGCCAGCAGCAGCAACAGCATGGCTTCCGCCGCGCCGCCCGCCAGCAGCATCAACGCCGCACCGCCGCCCAGCGCCCAGCCGCTGCGGGCATGGTTTGGAAGCGCGGCCAGGCCATACAACATGATCGAAGCAGCGGCGAACTGCGCGGTCGCGGCATTCAGTTCGTGACCGCGTACCAACAGACCCATGCAGCCCAGCAAGGTCAACGCAGCGGCCCATCCGGCTTCTGCGCCATACAGAACCCGGGCGGTGCGCGCGATAAAAAACAGCGCCAGCGCGATAAACAGGCCCGAGGCCAGCCGCGCGCCATCATGCAGGGCCAGAAACGGCGAGGTGAGCCAGGCGGTTGCCGTCGCTACCCAGTAATACAGAGGTGGCGTGGCGGATACGGTCTGCGGTGCAGCGCCGCTTTGAAGCAACTGCCACAGCTGTACAAAATACTCGCCATCGCCGCCTTTCCAGGGCGCGTGACCCACCAGCCCTGGCAATAGCCAGGCCGCGCAAAGCAGCAACAGCCCAAGCTGGGGCAGGGAAAGCGTTCGTTTAGTGGACAATTTTGAGAAGCTGGCCCGGCCTGGGCTCGCCACTGGGATAGAGATCATTCATCAGGCGCAACAGACTTTCGGCATCGGTGCCCAGGGGGGAGTGCCGGGCCAGGGTTGCCATCGTCATACCCGGCCGGGCTGTAATTACTTTCAATACATAGGGCCTCGCAGCCAGTTTCTCGGCAGGGGTGATCGCGCGGAAGCTGTTGATCGCCGTGCGCAAGGTGTCGCGCTCGCGATCATAGGTGGGCTTGTCCCGGGTCATGCCGGCAATCAGATACTGGGCGCCGTTAAACACCACCGCGGCCACCACCACCGGTTTGCCCTGTTGTGACCCGGCGGCAAATGCGGCCGGGTATCTTCGGAGGCTGCCGTTGTCGTAACGCGCACCGGCATCCAGCTTGAGTCCTTGTTGCAAGGTTTCCATAGGATTGTCGCCCTTTGGCCCCTGCAGCAATTCGACCAGGGCATCGCCTTGGGGGCTTGTCGCCACCACCCGGGCGGGGCGATTCTGAACTGGCCAGCCCGGCGGGAACTGGATCGCCAAACCCAGTTTGTCGTGCAGCAGCAAGTTATTGCGGATCAAACCCTGATCGGGGCTATCGCCAAAAATCACCCCCACCATATGTTGCAGGTAGTCGCTGACGCCGTCGCGCGGATTCGTCACGGTATATTTGTTCGCCTCGCCCACCACCTGCTTGAGTCGCGCATCGTTGCTCGGGTGCGTGTCGAATGTGCCGTGATAGGTGTGCGGCTGGCGACCATCGCGCTTGGCCAGTTCGGCGGCGAACAATTCCTGATTTTTCAGCACGCCGATGACGTCGATCATTGCCTGCGGGTTGTAGCCGGTCTTGGCGAGGCACTCCGCACCGAGGCGGTCGGATTCGAGTTCATGCTCGCGCCCATAGCCGACGCTCCAGGACTGTGCCAGTGATTGCAGCAGGGTGGCGCCGGCCTGATTGTTCATGCCCGGCACCAGGACCGACCCCAGCACATCACCCAGGCCGGTTGCGGTGGGCACGCTTTGCTGGCGCACGCCGTGGCGCGCCGTAACGTGGCCGATTTCATGGCTGACCACGCCCGCCAGTTCGGCCTCGGAATTCAGATACGCCATGATGCCGCGCGTGATGTAGACATAGCCGCCGGGCAGCGCAAAAGCGTTGACATCAGGGCTGTCGATCACGGTGAAATGCCATTGCAGCCCGGGTCGATGGCTTTGCCTGGCCAGCCGCTGACCAACCTCGTTGACATAGGCCTGCAGCGCGGGGTTATCCAGCACAGCGTATTCCTGCAACAATTCCTTGTGCGCCTGTGCGCCCATCTGGATTTCCTGCTGCTCGGACATCAGCACCAAATCCTTGTCACCCGTGACAGGGTTTTGGGCGCAGTGGGTCAGCGCCAGCGTGCTCAGGACAATCACTTCGATATGGCGATAGGATCGGGGATTCACGTCGGTCTCTTCTTCGGGGTGCGGCGTCTGAATGATACCGTTGCTGCGCCGCAAACATGCAAAAAGCGGCCGAAGCCGCTTTGAATTGCATCACGCAATGACGCGCAAACCTGCTTACATCATGCCGCGGTTGATTTCATGCCATAGCGCTGGCGGAACTTCTCAACGCGACCCGCGGTGTCGACAATCTTCTGCTTGCCGGTGTAGAACGGATGGCAGACAGAGCAGACTTCCACACGCAGGGTGTCTTTGCCCAGCGTGGAGCGGGTTTTAAACTCGCTGCCGCAGGAACAGGTCACGGTCACTTCGTGGTAATTGGGGTGAATGCCGACTTTCATGGCAATTCCTTAAATGGTTAATTCGGAGAACGCGGGAGTATAGGGGATATGCCAAGCGGAATCAAGCCACTCTATTTTCATGTGCGTTCTCTTGCAATCTGTTCCGAATCCCTCCAGTTTGCAGGTGAAACACCCGATGATGATTGAGCCACTCATACACGAGGATTTTTCATGCCCCCCCACCAGCATTCTGACGCCCTGGTTCTGTTCGGCGCAACCGGCGACCTTGCCCGGCGCAAAATATTCCCGGCGCTGTATGACATGCTGCGACACGGCCGCACGCTTCCGCCCATCTACTGCGTGGCACACTCACCGGGATGGGATCTGGAACGGTTGCGTACCCACGCCCACGAGGGCATCAGCGAGTTTGGCGGGGGGATGGATGAATCCGTGTTTCGTAATCTGGCCAGTTTGATGACCTACATCAACGGCGACTACGAAGACCCCACCACATTCGACGAGTTGCGTCGCGCCCTCGAGAACCGGCAACGCCCACTGCACTACTTCGCGATTCCCCCGGCAATGTTTCCTGTGGTGGTGCGTGGACTGGCTGGAGCGGGCTGCACGGAAAATGCGCGCGTAGTGGTCGAAAAGCCGTTTGGGCGCGATCTGGAATCGGCACGCTCGCTAAACGCAACGCTGTATGAGGCGCTGCCGGAATCGGGCATATTCCGCATCGATCACTACCTCGGCAAGGAGGCGGTGCAGAATATCCTCTATTTCCGTTTTGCCAATTCCTTCCTCGAACCGATCTGGAACCGCAACCATATCCGGCAAGTCCAGATCACGATGGCCGAGACATTCGGAGTAGAGGGCCGTGGGCGTTTCTATGATTCCGTCGGCGCGATCCGCGACGTGTTGCAGAATCACCTGCTGCAGATACTCGCTCTCCTGGCCATGGAGCCGCCCCTGGGGACCAGTGCAGAAGCCATCCGCGACGAACAGGCCAAACTGCTCAAAGCCATCCGGCCCCTGGCACCAGGCGACATCGTGCGCGGGCAATACGAAGGCTACAGGAATGAGGAAGGCGTGGCGCGCGGATCAGACACCGAGACCTTTACCGCCGTGCGTTTCTTTGTCGACACCTGGCGCTGGGCAGGCGTGCCCTTCATCGTGCGCACCGGCAAGAAGATGCCGGTCACCACCACCGAGGTTCGCGCCGAATTCCAGCTGCCCC
>JBBQDI010000073.1:0-6997 GCA_038319505.1 Burkholderiales bacterium | reverse complement strand
CCCGGAGTCGGAACACCACGCAACGCTGTGCTAGTCATGGCCGGTGGTCATTGGTTTGTCGGTCCGGACAATGGGCTGTTGTCGATTGTGGCTGCGCGGCATACTGATACCCGGTTGTGGCGTATCACATGGCAACCCGATGATCTGTCGCCCACTTTTCACGGCCGTGATCTTTTTGCACGCATCGCAGCCGACATAGCACGCGGTGAATTTCCGGAGTCCAAATTGACCGTGATCGGCAAACTCAATGTCGAATTCGAATCAGGCGATTTGCCACGTGTGATTTACATCGATCATTTTGGTAACGTCTGGGCTGGTGTGCGCGATGTACCAACAGATGCGCGGGTAAGCGCCGCAGGTGAGATGTTCAAGCACAGTGACAGTTTCGGTTTTGTCGGCAAGGGCGAGGGCTTCTGGTTCATCAATAGCGTGGGGCTGCTTGAACTCGCGATTAACCGAGGAAATGCAGCTGTGGCATATGATCTGAAGGTGGGTGATCCGGTTCAGGTGCAGCGGTTGAATTGACTTGTTTTAACAGACCGGGATTCACTCAACGCCGATCAGCAACGCACGATAATCGTTGACGTTGGTGCGGGTAGGGCCGGTCAGAATCAGGTCGCCCAGAGCCGAAAAAAATCCATGACTGTCATGTTCGGCAAGCTGGTCTTTTGCGTTCAGTCCAAGCGCACGCGCGCGGTCTAATGTATCCGGGCCGATGATGGCCCCCGCATTGTCCTCACTGCCGTCAATTCCATCCGTATCGCACGCAATGGCCCATACGGGCGTGCCCTGCAAAGCCAATGCCAAGGCCAGCAAATATTCACTATTACGGCCACCCCGGCCATGCTTGGGGGTGAGGGTCACGGTGGTTTCACCCCCCGAGATCAGGGCCAGTGGACCTTTTGATGCGCAGGACTTGACCAAAGCGGCATGGTGGCGGGCAACCAACTGGGCGTTGCCCCTGACGCTGTCAGAAATCAGCAGCGCCTGGATACCCTGTTGTTCAAACAAGTGAACCGCCGCCATCAGGCTGTGGCGTGCACTCGCGATGATGCGGTTTTCCATGCGTGCGAAACAGGGGTCGCCAGGTTTGGGGGTATCGGGTCGCTGGCCCGCCACGCAGGATTCGAGGTGATGTTTCACGCCGGACGGAAGCGCGATCCTGAATTTGACAAGCCGATCCAGGGCATCGTTGCAGGTGGTGGGGTCAGGCGCGCACGGTCCGGATGCAATGTGTGTAGGGTTGTCGCCGACGACGTCCGAAATGATCAATGCGAGTCCATGCGCCTTGCTTGCCGCATGCGCCAGCAGACCGCCCGATAGACGGGTCAGGTGTTTGCGTACCGTGTTGATATCGTGAATGGTGGCGCCAGCGTGCAGCAAGGCCTTGGTCACCTGGCGCAATTCTTTCAGGCTGACGCCTTCGACCGGCGCGGCGAGCAGGCTGGAACCGCCGCCTGATATCAGTGCCAGCAGCAGATCGTCTTCATGCAACTGAGCGGCCATGTCCAGCATCCGCTGCGCTGCGGCTTCACCCCGCCCGTCGGGCAACGGGTGGCTGGCTTCGACCACCTCAATACGCCGGGTGGGCAGGCTGTGCTGGTAGCGAGTGACAACCAAACCAGACAGGGGCGCGTTCGCCGGCCAATACGCTTCGACGGCCGCAGCCATGCTGGCTGCGGCTTTGCCCCCGCCAAGTACCAGCGTACGACCATTGGGCGGCGCAGGCAGATGGGGCGGCAAAACGTGTGCCGGGTCGGCTGCGGCTACCGCCGTGTGAAACGAATCGAGCAACAATGCGCGCGGGTTGGGCCTGGTTGGCATGGGTCAGGGGGCAGGCGAGCGGCTCAGCCTGCGTGCGATACCGCTACGGAGGGTGGGTCCCGACTGCATGGCCAGCCGGAACAGGGTGGGCATGGTGAACAGCGTGAGTGAGGTGGCAACCAGCAGCCCCCACACCAGGCTTGCCGCCATCGGTCCCCAGATCAGCGATTTGCCACCGAGGCCGACCGCGAGCGAGAACAGGCCGCCAATCGTGGTTGCGGTGGTGATGAGGATGGGCACCACCCGGCGGCGTGCGGCATACAGCGTGGCGTGAATCAGGCTCATGCCGGATTGCAGCCGTGCGTTGGCAGCATCGATCAGCACGATGGATGAATTGACCGCGATGCCCGTGAGTGCGATCACTCCATAGAGGGTGTACAGGCTGAGGGGATTCTGTGTGATGAAGAGACCGAATACGACACCGGTAAAGGCCATGGGCACTGTCAGCAGGATCAGCAGGGGCTGCCAGTACGAGCGGAATTGCGCGGCGAGGATGAGGTAAATGAGGCCGACGCCCAGCAGGAACAACATCTTCATCGCGCCCAGACTTTCGTTGATGTCGTCGAGTTCGCCCGTAAAGTCGATGCGGGTGTTCGGGTAACGCGCCTCCATGGTTGCCCATCGTTCAGCTACTCGTGCGTTGGCGGCCACGGTGTCGAGACGGGTCTTGTCGAGGTCGGATTCGATGGTGATCGCGCGCTTGAGGTTGTAATGCTTGATGCCGCCCGAACCGGTGCGTGTATCGGCGTGAACCAGTGCACCCAGGGTGGTGGTGCCACCGCCCGGCAGCGCCACCGGGTCCGCCAGCAGTTGCTGAATATCGACGAGTTGATTGCTGTTTGCGCCGGTTTGATTGGGCGTAGCGCCGCGCACCCGGACTTCGATCTTGTCGCCTTGGTCGCGCGTCTCGGTGATGATCTCGCCCTCGGTGTGCAGCCGGATCAGACGCGCTGCCGTGGCGGGGTCGATGCCGGCATGTTGCAGTGCCGTGGCATTGAGCTGCAGCACCAGTTGTGGACGGCCTGGCAGGTCGTCGTCGGTGACATCGCGCGTGCCGTCGATCTGGGTCACTGCCTGCTTGAGTTCCTGGGCAGCGGCGCGCAGCTCATTGACGTCATCACCCAACAGTCGCAGCTTGATCGGCTTGGAAGCGGGGGGTCCGCCCGATATCTGCGTAAAGGATATTTTGCCGGGACTGGGTAGCGTCTCCACATCGCGGCGCATGGCTTCCACGACTTCGCTGACCTCGCGCATATCCTTGCTGCTTGGGTTGAGCGATACGCTGATCTGGCCATAGGCCTCGCCGTACAGCGGCTCGGTTTCGGTCCATTTCACGCCGGCATAGGACGTCACGCCGCGTGCTTCACCTGCTTTCAAATGGCGGCGTACCACTGCTTCCACCTTCGCAGCCTCGCGCAGGGTGACGTCGATGGCCGTGCCGCTGGGCATGTCGAGGCTGACGTAGAACAGACGAATCGGGTCAAAGGCGAAAAACTGCGTGCGCACTGCGCCGCTTGCCACCAATCCCACTGCACCAACAAACAATGCCAGTACAACGAACCCGCTAACCCAGGGATGGCGCATCAAACGGATCAGTAGTCGTGTGTATTTGACGCGCAGCAAGTGCGTGTAGTGTTCACGTAGTGGCTGTAGCCGCGTTGGACGTTTGAAGTTGAGTTTGAGGCCAACCACATGCGCCGGCATCATCCAGTAAGCTTCGAGCAGGCTGATGGCGAGCGCCAGCGTCACCACCAGCGGCACCAGAAACATGAACTTGCCGACGATGCCGGGCATCAGCATCAGCGGCAGAAACGCAGCCATGGTGGTGGAAACGGCAGCCAGCACGGGGAGCCCGACTTCGCGGATGGCGCCCTGCGTCGCGGTCAACGCTTCGGCTCCCCGCGCAATGCGGTAATAGATCGCCTCGGTGATCACCACGGCATCGTCGACCAGCATGCCGAGCGAAATGACTATGCCGAGCAGGACTGGAATGCTCAGCGTGAAATCGAATGCATACAGCACGGCAAATGCGCCAGCCAGCGAGAACGGAATCCCCAGGCTGACCAGCAGCGCGAGTCGGGTGCCAAGAAACAGCCAGCACAAGCCCAACACAACCAGCAGGCCGATCAGGGCATTGATTTCCATCACACCGATGGCTTTTTTCGTCGGCACGGTCTGGTCATCGAACAACAGCAGGGCAAAACCGCCCGCTTTGATTCCCGGCGTGCGCCCGGCAATGTAGCGGTTGATGTCCTCCACCAGTTTGAGCGTATTGACCTTGCTTTTCTTGGTTACCGCCAGAATCACGGCGGGCTGACCATTGGATGAGGCCAGGCTGCTGGCGCGTGCGCGCGCAGTTGCCACAGTCGCGATCGCAGAGAGTGGAACGGGCGAACCCAGGCTGGGGGACAGGACCGACAGTCGGGCCAGATAGTCGGCGTTGGCCTGCTGACCGATCACCCGAACCAGCCAGTCGTCGTTGCCCACGCGTGCGCGGCCGGCAAAGGTGTCGCGAAACCAGGCGCGAACCGCATCGGCAATCTGCGCGGCCGTGAGACCGCGCGCAGCGGCCTCGGCGGGGGAGAACTCCACGCGCAATTCGGGGTCAGCCTGGCCCGTGGCCAGCACCTTGTCCACCCCGGGCAGGCGTTCCAGATCGTCCTTGATCTGCCGCGCGGTGAGACGCAAGCGTTCGTCGCTGGCTGGGCCGGTCAGCAACACCATTGCGGTGGGGAAACCATTCGACGTGGTGATCTCCTGCACGTCGGGTTCCTTGGCATCGTCGGGCAGGTCGCTGTTGTACTTGTTCTGCACCAGCCGTCGCAAGTCGGTTACGCGTTTGTCGAACTGGCGTTCGGAAATTTCTCGAAAGCGCACCAGAACGATTGATGAATTGTCACGGCTGGTGCTGGAGACAAAGCGGATGTCAGGCAGTGTGCGAATTGCTTCTTCCAGCGGGTCGGTGACTTTCTTTTCGACATCCTCGGCCGATGCGCCCGGGAGTATCGTGTTGACCACCAGCCAGTTGAAATTGATCTCCGGATCCTGCTCGCGCGGCATATTGAGATAACCCAACAGGCCCAACAGGAGCACGACCACAAATGACACATTGGCCAGCGGGTGATTGGTGATGAAACGCGCGTACAGACTCATGGCGACATCAAATCAACTGAGGTCAGCGCTGCGTGACGGCCATGCCGTCCTGCAGCACAAAGTGGCCATCGGTGATAACAAGGGCGGTGTCGGGCAGGGTTGCGGCCAGGGCCGGACGACCTTCCTGGGCGCCGGGCAAAGGCAGAAAGCGCGCGCGCTGTCCATTTACGACGAACACCCCCAGTGTACCGTTGCGATTGACCAGATAGTCAGGCGGCAGATACGCACGCGCATCACGCCAGCGCAGCACGCCGTTGCTGCCCGGAGCCGGGGCGGTTTGACTGAAGTGAAAGCGCGCTTCGCGGGTACGTGCTGCCAGGTTCACCGCGGGCGAGACGCGCAACAAGCTCACCGCGAATTCGCGTCCCTGACTAACAAAGACGGGCCGGGCCTGCTGCAGCCATTCGGCGTCGGCTTGCTGGACCTGTGCGCTCAACTGCATACGCGAGGTATCCCACAACTGAACGATGGGTGTGCCCGGGCTGACCCATTCGCCTACCTGCGCCAAACGGGCCTCCACAATCGCAGGGTAGGGGCTGCGCACGATGCATTTGCCGACATCTCGCTGGGCGGCGGCGTGCGCAGCCGTGCTGAGCCTGACGTCGGCAGCCATCACATCCACGTCGGTTTTTTTGGTGTCGAGCGCATCGCCGGATATGAAGTGTTGTGCTGCCAGTTCGCGGCTACGCTGCAACTGTTGTAACGCCAATTTGTGTCGTGCGCGCGAAGATTCGAGCACGGCCTGCGTGCGCTGAGCGGCAATCCGGTTGTCAGCGCAATCGAGGCGGGCAACCACGGCGCCTTTGACAATGCGTTGTCCCGGCTCCACCGGGATGCTGTCGATGCGCGCGGCGAGTTCGGCCGAAAGTCGGGCGAGATTGAGCGATACCGATTGTGCCGACGCTTCGCGCTGGGGATGGACCGCCACTTCGGAAAGTGGTCGGCTCTTGATGGCAACAGGCGACGCAGCCATAGCCGGCGAGCACAACAGCGTTAACAGGCAAAGGGCAATGCGCATAGTGAGGCAGCCAAGAGGGGGTGGGGGAATTGTAGCGTTTTGAATGTTGCAGAAACAAAAACGGCCAGGAGAACCTGGCCGTTTGTGCTGCTTGGCGCGGAATTACTTCGTGGCGGCGTCTTTGGCCTTGTCGGCCACACCTTGGGCCGCATCGGCAGTTTCCTGGGCAGCTTTGGCAGCCGCATCCATCGAAGCATCACCGGCGGCAGAAGCAGCAGCACCTGCAGCTTCGGTAGCGGCACCGGCTGCATCAGCAGCTGAACCCGCAGCCTCTTTGGCGGAATCAGCTGCGGCGCTGGCAGCTTCCGAAGCCTGATCCATTGCGGGGGCCGCAGCTTCTTCGGCTTTTTGGCAGGCGGTGAGTGCAAGAGCCGCGAAAAGCGCGACGAGTACTTTGGAATTCATGTGGATCTCCCTAGGGTCGATTTAAAAGTAAAGGTTGCGGATCTGGCAACCCGCAACCCATATTAATAACGCCAAACCAGCCTGAGAACAACCCTGAAACCCGATTTTTTACAAATGGGCGGTCAGAATTGCTCATCCTGCTCCAGGTAACGCCACTGACCAGTGGGCAGATCGCCCAGTGGCACGCGGCCGATGCGTACACGCTTCAGCCCCAGTACTTTCAGTCCGACCAGTTCACACATTCGACGTATCTGGCGCTTGCGTCCTTCCTTCAGGATGAAGCGCAATTGGTCGGCATTTTGCCAGCTGACTTTTGCCGGGCGCAATCTGCGGCCGTCAAGTGAGAGGCCGTGGTTAAGCAAAGCAAGGTCTTTTTCATCGAGCCGTCCAGTCACCCTCACCAGATACTCCTTCTCGATGTCCGAGTTTTCACCAATGAGTTGTTTGGCGATCCGTCCATCCTGCGTCAGCACCAGCAGGCCGGTCGAATCGATGTCGAGCCGTCCGGCAGGCGCCAGACCTTTCAGATGCATGGGATGGAATGCCATCTTGGCGCGTCCGTCCTGCCACTGGGTCTCCGGACGGATCAGCACCACC
>JBBQDI010000072.1:0-7041 GCA_038319505.1 Burkholderiales bacterium | reverse complement strand
CGTTGTGCCGCGCCCGCTTCGTCAATCACGTCAATCGCCTTGTCGGGCAGATGGCGATCTTTGATATAGCGCGCCGACAGCTGCGCCGCAGTGGTCAGTGCGGCGGCGGTGTATCTGACACCATGATGATCTTCAAACCGTGATTTCAGGCCACGCAGGATTTCAATGGTTTCGTTAATTGAAGGTTCCGGCACATCGACTTTCTGAAAGCGGCGCGACAAGGCGTGATCTTTCTCGAAAATGCCGCGATATTCGTTGTACGTGGTGGCACCAATGCAACGCAGCTGTCCGGACGACAGCGCCGGCTTCAGCAGATTGGACGCATCCAGCGTGCCGCCCGACGCCGCACCTGCGCCGATCAGGGTATGAATTTCGTCAATGAACAGAATCGCCTTGGAATTATCAGCCAGCTGCTTCAGTACCCCTTTCAGGCGTTGCTCGAAATCGCCCCGATACTTGGTTCCTGCCAGCAAAGCACCCATGTCCAGTGAATATACGGTGCTTTCAGCCAGGATTTCGGGCACCGTGCCTTCGATAATCCGCCTTGCCAGGCCTTCGGCGATCGCAGTTTTACCCACGCCCGCCTCACCCACCAGCAAGGGATTATTCTTGCGCCGACGGCACAGGGTCTGAATCACCCGCACCAGTTCAGTTTCACGCCCAATCAGCGGGTCAATCTTGCCAGCCAAAGCCTGTGCATTCAGATTCTGTGCAAAGCTGTCCAGCGGAGATGCCGGGGCTGATTCAACATTGGTCTCGGATACTTCATCGGAGCGCACCGGCTCACTTTGGGGTGTTTTGGTGATGCCGTGGGAAATGAAATTAACGATATCGAGTCGCGTTACGCCCTGCTGCCCCAGGAAATACACTGCATGGGAATCCTTTTCCCCAAACACCGCCACCAGCACATTGGCGCCGGTCACCTCTTTCTTGCCGGACGACTGCACATGCAGGATGGCGCGCTGGATCACACGCTGGAAGCCAAGCGTAGGCTGGGTATCCACCTCACTATCGCCCTCGCCTTCCATCTTGGGCGTGTGTTCCTCGATGAATTTCCCGAGCTGCTCGCGCATGGCCTCAATGTTGGCGCCACACGCACGCAACACTTCCACTGCTGACGGATTGTCCAGCATCGCCAATAGAAGATGCTCCACCGAAATGAATTCGTGGCGCTTCTGCCGCGCATCCATGAAGGCCATGTGCAGTGTAACTTCGAGTTCCTGGGCAATCATCTACATTTCCTCCATCGTGCACTGCAGCGGATGCTGATGCTGCCTCGCGTAATCAACAACCTGCTCAACCTTGGTGTGAGCAATATCCTTCGGGTATATCCCGCACACACCTACACCTTCAGTATGCACTTTGAGCATGATTTGTGTCGCCCGTTCTTGATCGATGCCAAAAAACTTTTTCAGAACCAGCACCACGAATTCCATCGGGGTGTAGTCGTCATTCAGCAACAATACCTTGTACAAAGGCGGCGGCTTCACTTTGGCCGCGACTGGTTCCAGTAGGGTACTGCTTTCTTTCTTGGTTGCCATAGCCCGAACAAGCCTGATTTACAGGCCTTATTTTGAGGTGAAGTGAGGATTTTTCAAGCCCGCCGGTAGTAGGGCTTAAGCAAAAAAGGCTTGCATGGACAGGAGGAGAGCCGGAAGGTGGCGCTTCCCCAGGCGCTGTACTGGATGAAGTTTACATGTTCAGAGCGGAACGGGGCCGGCCTTCGCCGACAATCGTCACAATATCTCTATATATACAATTTATCCTGCGGCGAGATACCAACACGTCAGTCCGCATGATCTAGGTTGGATTGGAAATCAAACAGCGCACAGCTGAAGAATTCCTTGGGAAATTGGATTTGTGAACCAGTTGAGCACCTGTTCTGGATGGTTTGACATAAAAAAAGCGCGCGACCGCCAGGACGCACGCTTGACTATGGATTGCCCCGATCAGGTCAGGTTAGCCCTTCATGAAATGCAATATTGCAGACGATCCATCGACTTAAAATATTGGCGGAGAGGGTGGGATTCGAACCCACGGTGAACTTGCGCTCACGCCTGATTTCGAGTCAGGTACATTCGACCACTCTGCCACCTCTCCGGGACGCGAATTGTAACCGAGTCGCGTGATTTGCTGGACGAAAATTTCACTCTCAGTCAGACTTCGAATATGCCCACCATAAAAATAATGGGATCGTTCGGGAGACAGGCTGTGCTGGCGCTGAGCCTGGTACTGGCTGGCTGTAGCCGTCCCGCGCCCTCCCTGGAAACGACCGGCGAATTGTGGGTGGGAACGCGCAATAGTCCATCCACATACTTTATTGGCGAGAACGGCGAGGCAGCCGGGTTCGAGCACGATTTGATGGCGGCTTTCGGCCAAGCACAGCACTGGAAGCTCAAATGGATAGAGAAAGCCAAGCCCGAAGCGCTGTTTGAACTGCTGGATACGCAACAGATCCACCTGGTTGCTGCGGCGCTGCCGCAGGCCGTCGTCAAGGATCATCACATGATTTCGGGTCCGGTGCTGTTCGAAACGCCCGTCTACATTGTGTATCGAGCCTCGGACAAGGCGCCACGAAACTTCGAGAATCTGTCCGGGAAAAAACTGGCATTGATCATTGGCTCGGGCCATTCCCCGATGCTGATGCGCCTGAAGCGCAAGTATCCAAAACTTTCCTGGGCAGCGCTCGAGAACGTCTGGCCGGAGGAACTGCTGGCTCAGCTGCGGGCGGGCGTTTATGACGCGGTTGTCATTAGCGGGATGGATTTCGATCCCATGCGCAGCTTCTATCCCGAACTGGCGGTGGCGCTCGAGCTTCCCGATACGCAAAATATTGTGTGGGCCTTGCCCAAACAAAGCTCACAGGCCCTGCGCAATGCGCTGGCACGCTTCGTCGAACAGGCGCGCACGGACGGCACCCTTAAACGAATTTACGAACGCTATTTTGGCCACGTCAAACGGCTGGACAGCACCGACATCCTGGGCATTCTGCAGCGCCGTCCACTCCTTCTGCCTAAACTGCGCCCGTATTTTCGCGAAGCCCAGACGCTCACGGGTATCGACTGGCGCTTGCTGGCCGCGATCGGCTATCAGGAATCGCAATGGAATGCATTGGCCACCTCACCTACCGGAGTGCGTGGCCTGATGATGCTGACCGGGGACACGGCTGACCGCATGGGTATTGCCAATCGCCTCGACGCGCGCCAGAGCATTTTGGGCGGGGCGCGCTATCTGGCCATCATGAAAGAGGCCATCCCCACCCGCATCCCCGAGCCTGACCGCACCTGGCTGGCGCTGGCCGCCTATAACCAGGGGCAAGGCCATATGGAAGACGCCCGCCGCATTGCGCAGGCACGCGGTGGCAATCCGGACAGTTGGGCCGACGTGAAGGAAGCCTTGCCCTACCTGAGCCGGGGCACCTATGCGAAGGCGATGAAATATGGTTACGCGCACGGCGCCGAGGCGCTGATTTTTGCCGAAAACATCCGCAATTATTACGATATCCTGCGACGGCTGGAGCCCGAATACAACCCGTTATTCAATTTGGGAGGCAGCACCGAGGGCCTCCCGGTGCCAGGTTGATCAGCTTGCGTGAACAGCAGCCAAGCCCGGCCGTGCTGATGTGAATCAAGCGGCGGTCAGCCGCTCCACCCCGCCCATCCAGGGACGCAACACCTCAGGTACGGTCACGCTGCCATCGGCGTTCTGGTAGTTTTCCAGAATCGCCACCAGCGTGCGGCCGACAGCCAGACCCGAACCATTCAGCGTGTGCAGCAGTTCCGGCTTGCCCTGCCCGACGCGGAAACGCGCCTGCATGCGGCGTGACTGGAAGGCCTCGAAATTCGAACACGATGAGATCTCGCGGTAGGTGTTCTGCGCCGGCAGCCACACTTCCAGGTCGTAGGTCTTGGCCGCCGAAAACCCCATGTCGCCGCTGCACAAGGCCATCTTGCGATACGGCAGGCCAAGCTTTTGCAGAATCGTCTCGGCGTGCGTTACCAGGCTTTCCAGCGCGGTGTAGGAATCTTCTGGCTTCACCATCTGCACCAGTTCCACTTTGTCGAACTGATGCTGGCGGATCATGCCGCGCGTGTCGCGCCCGTAAGAGCCCGCTTCTGAACGAAAGCATGGCGTATGCGCGACAAACTTGAGCGGCAGCGATTCGGCGGCAACGATTTCGTCACGCAGCAGGTTGGTGACGGGCACTTCGGCGGTGGGAATCAGGTACAACTTTTCTGCATCCGCGCCAACCTGATTCGCATAGCGCGGTACGTGGAACAGGTCTTCCTCGAATTTTGGCAACTGCCCGGTGCCACGCATCGAATCGGCATTCACCAGATAGGGAACATACACTTCGGTGTAGCCATGTTCGCCCGTATGCACATCGAGCATGTACTGAGCGAGCGCCCGATGCAGCCGTGCCAGTCCACCGCGCATCACCGAGAAACGGCTGCCGGTGATTTTCACCGCAGCGGCAAAGTCGAGCTGGCCCAGGCTTTCGCCGATATCCACATGGTCGCGCACCGTGAAATCAAAAATGCGCGGCGTGCCCCAGCGGCTCACCTCGACGTTGGCGGATTCATCCTTGCCCATCGCCACCGACTCATGCGGCAAGTTGGGTACCCCCATCAGAAAATCGTTGATCTCCGTCTGCAAGGCGGCCAGCCGCTCTTCCATTTGTTTGAGTTCGTCGCCCAGCCCTGCCACCTCGGCCATCACTGACGTGGTGTCTTCGCCCTTGCCTTTCATCATGCCGATCTGCTTGGACATGCTGTTGCGGTGGCTTTGCGCCTCCTGGGTGCGGGTCTGGATGGTTTTGCGTTCGGCTTCCAGCGCATCGAAGCGTACGGCGTCGAAATGGAAACCGCGTGCTGCCAGGCGTTCGGCAACCAGGGTTGCGTCTTTGCGCAACAGTTGAATATCAAGCATGGGAATGTAGGAAAAGCGCCAAAAGCGCTATTTTCCACGATAGCCGCACCCTGCGGCTAGGGACGGATGAAATTAAGCGGCTTCGACCATGCCGGCCGCTTCTTCCACATCCACCGCGACGACACGTGAGACGCCGGGCTCCTGCATGGTGACGCCGGCCAGATGCTGGGCCATTTCCATGGTGACGCGGTTGTGGGTGATGAACAAAAACTGGGTGTGTTCGGACATCGCCTTGACCAGTTTGCAGTAGCGCTCGGTGTTGGCATCGTCGAGCGGCGCATCGACTTCGTCGAGCAGACAGAACGGCGCCGGGTTGAGCTTGAACATGGCAAATACCAGCGACAACGCGGTGAGGGTTTTTTCACCGCCGGACAGCAGGTGAATGGAAGCGTTCTTCTTGCCGGGCGGCTGGGCGAACACCTGCACGCCCGAGTCGAGCAGTTCTTCTCCGGTGAGAATGAGTCGCGCCTGACCGCCGCCGAACAACTGCGGGAACAGTTCGCCCATGTGCTGGTTGACGGTGTCGAAGGTGGCCTTGAGCCGCGCCCGCGAATCCTGGTCGATGCCCTGGATCGCGGCTTCCAGCGTGGTGACGGCTTCCAGCAGGTCGGCGCATTGCGCGGCGAGATATTCACTGCGTTCCTGCGCCTGGGTCAGTTCGTCCAGCGCAGCCAGATTGACGGCGCCAAGCGCAGCGATCTCGTTTTGCAGACGGCTGATCTGCACCTGCAGCTGAGCGGGTTTGGGACTGTCGGCCAGATTGGACTCGAGTACGGTTTCATCCGCCTCGGCTTCACGCAGTTGCAGCTCGAACTGCGACTGCGTCAGCATGGCTTCCTGATCCTTCAGCTTCAGCTGCTCGATGGTGCGGCGCAAGGGGTCGAGCCCCTGTTCGCATCCGAGCCGCGCTTCGTCGTGGCTGCGCAGCTGGGTGGTCAGGCCTTCCAGGGTATTGCGCGCAGCGGCCAATCCGGTTTCGCGCACGGTGCGCGTCGCCAGCGCCTGCTGCAACTCGATGTCCAGCGCGTCGGCAGGCAGGCGGGTCAGTTCGTCGCGGGTTTGCGTCAGGCGCGTGTCGTCAGCCGTGATTTCCTGGTCGGTACGGGCCAGCGTTTCGCTGAGTTCCTTGATCTTGTTGGTGCAGGTGGTGAGCGCAAAGCCCGCTTCCTGATGGCGCCGCTCGGCCGCGCGTTGCAGTTCGCGCGCCTCGAACACCGCGCGGTCGGCCTGGTCGCGTTTCTGCCGCGCAGCGTTCAGTGCATCGCGTGCCACCTCGCTTTGCGTGCGGTAATCCTTGAGGCGGGTTTCCAGCGTTTCCAGCGTGCTGCGCTCGCTGGTCAGCTGGCGGGTGACTTCTTCCAGCTCCTGGGTGATTTGCGTCGCCCGGCTCTGCACCCGTTCCACCGCTTGTTGCAGCCGCAACAACTCCATTTGTGCGGTGTGATGGCGGCTCTGGTTCTGGCCGGTCTGGGCACGCAGCGCCTGGATTTCGCGCTGGCGCTCCATGTAGCTTTGTTGGGCCTGGGCGTGTGCTGCTTCAGTCTGCGCCACTTCCTCACGCAGACTGATGGCATCTGCGGCCAGCTTTTCGAGCTCACGACCGCGCGCGAGTATGCCTTCCACCGCCGTGTGCGGACCGTGAAACGTCACGCTGTGGCGGGTGAACAGATGGCCTTGCGGCGTGACGACGCATTCACCGGATTGCAAGTTGCTGCGCCGGGCCTGAGCCGCGTCGACGTCTTCGGCCCAGTACACGCCGGCCAGCCAGTCGGCCAGGGTCGCGTAGGCTGCGGCATCGTCGCAGTCGATCTTGCTCGCCAGCAGGTCCGGCGCAGGCGAGGTGCCCGCGCCCTGCCCGCCCCACACGGTGAGCCGCGCCGGCGGCGCGTCGGCAAACCAGCCGGACGGGGTATCGGAGGAAATGGCCTGCAGGCGTTCGCGCAGCACGGCTTCGACTGCGGCTTCCCAGCCTTTTGCCACGCGCAGGGTTTCCCACAGACGCGGCGTGCTGTCCAGCCCACGCTGTTGCAGCCAGGCGCCGAGTTTTTCATCGGCCTTCAGGCTTTCCTGCAGTTTTTTGAGGGCGGCGAGTTCGGCTTCGGTTTGATGCAA
>JBBQDI010000071.1:0-7043 GCA_038319505.1 Burkholderiales bacterium | reverse complement strand
ATGACGTGCACCTGGCGGAGAATGCCGAAGCGGCGCGTGCTTTCCGTGCCCAGCGCCGCCCGGATCTGGTTTTGCTGGATATCTGGATGCCTGACACCGATGGCGTGACGCTGCTGAAAGAATGGGCGGGTGGCGGTCAGCTCACCATGCCGGTGGTGATGATGTCCGGCCATGGCACCATCGATACAGCGGTGGAAGCCACCAAGTTCGGCGCAGCTGATTTTCTGGAAAAGCCGGTGTCGCTGGCCAAGCTGATTGATACCGTCAGCAAGGCGATCAAGCGTGGTGTTGCCATGCCCCGACGCACCCCTGGCATGGACTTGTCGGCGCTTGGCAAAAGTCCGCTGATCCACGAACTCAAGAAACGCCTGACCCAAATTGCCGGTAACACCGCGCCTGTTCTGTTGCTGGGCGAGCCTGGCAGCGGCTTTGAGATTTGTGCGCATTTTCTGCACCAGCCCGCCAGCCCCTGGCTCGAAATCAAGGACCGTGCACGCCTGGTGTCCGACCCCTTGAGTTATGTCGAAACCTTGGGTAACGGCACCCTTTACCTGCCCGACGCCTGCGAGCTGGTGCGCCTGGAGCAGAAGGGCCTGGGCTTGTTGCTCGATCGTATTGAGGGCAGTGGTGCACGTCTGGTCTGCGCCAGCAGCCGCAGTCTTGATGCAATGGTCGCGGCAGGTGAGTTCGATAGCCGTCTGTTCTACCGCCTGTCCAGTCTTGCGATCAACGTGCCGCCGTTGCGCGAGCACCGCGAAGACGTGCCTGACATTGCCAACGTCATGCTGTCGCACCTGGTGGAAGAGGGCGCATGCCCGGTGCGGCGGTTGAGTACGCCGGCCCTGAACCAGCTACGCAATTTCGACTGGCCGGGCAACCTGCCGCAGCTTAACAACGTCGTGCGCACGTTGGCGGTGACCGCGCTGTCGAGTGAAATCGACGCCGTCGATGTCAACCGTGTGCTCGCGCCGATGAAGCTTGCGGCACCCATTGTGTCGCAAGGCATTCCGCTGGACATTCCCCTGCGCGAGGCGCGCGACGCATTTGAGCGCATGTATTTCGAGCACCTGATCCAGACCGAAGGCGGCAGCATGACGCGGGTCGCCGATAAATCGGGGCTGGAACGCACCCACCTTTATCGCAAACTGAAACAACTGAATATTCGACATGGACGGCGGCTGGACGAAGACTTGTAAGTGGCGCGCGCCAGGCTTTGACGGCAATCCTCGCCATAGGACAACAATGATTCCGGTTGCCTTCGCGCCAGTCACGCCCAATCCTTGTCACTGCATGAACGCAGACCTACCCAACTAGACACCAGGAACAACGCGTGAAAATCATCATCCTCGGTGCCGGCCAGGTCGGCTCCAATCTGGCCGAGAGTCTGGTTGCCGAAAACAACGACATCACCGTCATCGATCTCGACGCCAGCCGGCTGGCCCTGTTGCAGGATCGTTTCGATCTGCGCACGGTGCGCGGTCATGCGGCACATCCTTCGGTCCTCAAGCAGGCCGGAGCAGAAGATGCCGACATGCTGGTCGCGGTCACGCAAAATGATGAAACCAATCTGGTCGCGTGCCGCATCGCGTCTACCCTGTTCAATGTGCCCACGCGCATTGCGCGCATCCGCTCGAATGACTTCCTGGGACTGGAGCCCGGCTTTCTGGCCGAGCACTTCGGGGTCAATGATGTCATCAGTCCCGAGGAGGAAGTAACCGATACCTTGCGGCGACTGATCGAGCATCCCGAAGCCCTGCAGGTGCTCGATTTCGCCGACGGCAAGGTGCGGCTGGTGGCGGTGCGCGCCTACCACGGCGGCCCGCTGGTTGGGCACGAGCTGCAGGACATCAAGCGCCACATGCCCAATCTGGAGTGCCGCATTCCGGCGATCTACCGGCGCGACCGTGGCATTGTGCCCAAGGGGATCACCGTCATCGAGCCGAACGACGAGGTGTTTTTCCTGGCGCGCAAACAGGACATTCCCTCCGTGATGCGAGAACTGCGCCGGATGGAGCGCCCGGTGAAAAAAGTCATGATCGCCGGCGGCGGCAACATCGGGCGGCGACTGGCGGCCCGGATCGAACGTGAATACGACGTGAAAGTCATCGACCACAACAAGGCCGTCAGCAGCCAGCTGGCGGAACAGCTCCACCACACGCTGGTTTTACAGGGCGACGCAACCGACGAGGAGTTGCTCGAGCAGGAAAACATCGCCGCCATGGACGTATTCTGCGCGCTCACCAACGATGATGAAGACAACATCATGTCCGCGCTGCTGGCCAAAAGAATGGGTGCGAGCCGGGTGATTGCGCTGATCAACCGCTCGGCCTATGTTGACCTGGTGCAGGGAGGCGAAATCGACGTCGCCATTTCACCTGCTCAGGCCACGGTTGGACCGTTGCTGTCCAAAATCCGGCGCGGCGACATGGTGGCAGTGCATTCCCTGCGACGCGGCGCGGCCGAAGTGCTGGAGGTGGCGGTGCATGGCGATGCCAAGACCTCGCGGGTCGTGGGCCGCCGGATTGCAGAAATCGACCTGCCTGAGGGCGCAGCAATCGCGGCCCTCATTCGCAATAACGACGTCATCATCGCGCACCATGACACGATGATCGAGGCAGAGGACCACCTTATCCTGTTCGCGCTTAACAAGCGCATTATTCCCAAGGTGGAAAAGCTGCTTCAGGTTGGTTTCGGCTTCTTCTGATGTCCCGCGTTGTTCCCGTTCTGAATGTGTTGTCCAAGGTGGTCATGCTGTTCTCGGCCACCTTTCTGCTGCCGCTGACCTTGTCCTGGATACTCGCCGACGGGGCGCAGAACGCCTACGATGACGCGATCGTCATCACCTTCGTCGCGGGGGCGTTAACCTGGCTTTTCACCCGCAAATCGCAACGTGAACTGCAAACCCGGGATGGATTTCTGCTGGTGCTGTTGGTGTGGACCAGTGTGCCCGCCTTTGCCACCCTGCCCCTCCTGATCTACATGCCCGGCCTTTCATTTACCGACGCCTACTTCGAAACGGTATCCGGCATCACCACAACCGGCGCCACGATTCTTTCCGGCCTGGATGCACTGCCCATGTCGATCAATTTGTGGCGCGGCCTGCTGGTCTGGTTTGGCGGCATGGGCCTGATCGTTCTGGCGGTGGCCATTCTGCCGCTGTTGGGTGTGGGCGGCATGCAGATTTACAAGGCCGAAACGCCGGGGCCGATGAAAGACACCAAGCTCACGCCGCGCATCACCGAAACCGCCAAGGGCTTGTATCTGGTGTATGTCGGCATTTCGATTGTGTGTGGACTTTCGTACTGGCTGGCCGGCATGACAACGTTCGATGCCGTGATGCACACGTTTGCCACCATGGGGCTGGGCGGATTTTCCTCGCATGATGCCAGCTTCGCTTACTGGAACTCGCCGCTTATTGAAGCGGTGACGGTGGTGTTCATGCTGGTGGCCGGGATCAATTTTTCCACCCATTTCATGGCATGGCGGCACCGCTCGGTTACCGCCTATCGGCTTGATCCTGAAGTGCGCTGGTTCCTGGTCGCCACCCTGGGCAGCGCGCTCTTGATCGCGATTTATCTGACCACCGTTCACGTCTACCCCAGTTTCATGCAGGCATTGCGTTTTGCAATTTTCAATACGGTTTCAATTGCCACGACGACCGGGTTTGCCAACACTGACTACAACCAGTGGCCCATTTTTGCGCCGCTGTGGATGTTGTTGCTGTCCAGCTTTGCGTCCTGCTCAGGCAGTACCGGCGGCGGCATGAAAATGGTGCGCGCCCAACTCCTGTTCAGACAGGGACGGCGTGAACTGACCCGGCTGGTCCATCCGGCTGCGCGGCTGCCGGTCAAACTGGGCGGACACGTGGTGCCCAACAATGTCATCTATGCGGTGCTGGCCTTTGCCTTCCTTTATGTGTTTGCCATTGTTGTGATGACGCTCATCATGACCGCCAGTGGGCTGGAATTTATTACGGCGATGTCTGCGGTGGTGGCGTCAATCAACAACACCGGGCCCGGACTGAATCAGGTGGGCCCCGCTACAAACTACGCGGGTCTCACCGACTTCCAGACCTGGATTTGTACCATTGCCATGCTATTGGGGCGGCTGGAGTTGCTGACCGTTCTCGTGGTCTTTACCCGGGCTTTCTGGCGCGCCTGATCCACAAGACCGGGCATTGCATGGATTCGCGCGCGCTCGCTGGCATTTTGTTTTGTATTGAAACTTTGCTCGATCGGGCGTATGAATGACTACGCCACGCCTACACACAATTCCCCTGCAAAACACAATCCTGCGCGATCATCACGTGAATACATAAAATGTCCGGACTCGAAAACTTCCTCGCCATGCTTGCCGATGGCCGCGACAACGCACTGCTGCGGTTTTCGCTCGGTAACGCCTACCTCAAGCAGGGCGATGCCGCCAACGCCGCCGTGCACCTGCGGCGCGCGGTCGAACATGACCCGAAGTATTCTGCCGCCTGGAAATTGCTGGGCAAGGCATTGACCGATATCGAGGCCTGGAATGAGGCATTGGCGGCCTATCAGCAGGGCATTGCCGTGGCCGAGGCGCGCGGCGACAAGCAGGCGGCCAAAGAAATGGGCGTGTTTGCCCGCAGAATCGAAAAGCAGCTTGGGTTAAAATCCAACGATTAATTTTTTCAGGAGCAGCAAATGACGCGGATGGTGAATTGTGTGAAGCTCGGGCGCGAAGCTGAAGGGCTGGCCTTTCAGCCGGTGCCGGGTGATTTGGGCAAGCGGATATTCGAGAACGTGTCGAAGGAGGCCTGGGGTGGCTGGCAGCGCCACCAGACCATGCTGATCAACGAAAACCGCCTCAACCTGGCCGACGCGCAGGCGCGCAGCTATTTGATGGAACAAATGGATCGTTATTTGTTTGGCGGCGGTGAAGTGGATGCTGCTGCGGGCTACGTTCCGCCGGGCACGCCCAGCAAGTAAGGCGTTTCGCTGGAATAGAAACGGGCTCCCTCGGGAGCCCGTTTTCATGGAAGCGCGGACGTCTTTACAGCACTTCTTTTTCGATTTCTTCCAGCGACGTGTGGCGCACGTCCTTGCCCTTGACCATGTAGACCACGTATTCCGACATGTTCTTGGCGTGGTCTCCCATGCGTTCGATCGCCTTGGTGACGAACAGAATATCGATGAACACCGAAATGGTGCGTGGGTCTTCCATCATGTAGGTGATGAGGTGGCGCAGATTCAGGCGGAACTGCTCGTCCACATCCTGATCCTGGCGCGCGATCTCCACCGCCTTGGTGGCGTCCAGCCGGGCAAAGCCGTCGAGCGCCTTGCGCAGCATGTCGAGCACTTGCTCGGCCATGTATTTGACTTCAGTAAAGCGTGGCTGACTGAGACGCTCGGCCTGATGAATGAGCTTGGCCATGCGCGCGATCTTGGCGGCTTCGTCGCCGATGCGCTCCAGGTCGGTGATGGTTTTGACCACCATCATCACCATGCGCAAGTCTGATGCAGTCGGCTGGCGTCGCGCGATGATATGGGTGCAGTCCTCGTCAATCGAGACTTCCAGCGCATTGACGTTGTGGTCGTTGGCGTCGACCAGGGTGGCCAGTTCCATGTTGCCCGTGGTCAAGGCTTCGATCGCGTTGGTGATTTGTTCCTCGACCAGGCCCCCCATTTTCAGGACGTCGGCGCGCACCGCTTCCAGCTCGGCGTCAAACTGCTTGTAGGTATGTTCAGTGAGCATCGTGATGATCTTTCTCGTTAAACCTGTCTGATTATATGCTTCGTATATGACGCTTACATGTACGGCAAGTTTCAGCGGGTACTGAAGGGCAGCGCGTAATGTGACCCGTCGACGTCTAGATAAAGCGTCCAGTTGCGTTGCCCACTGACGCATACAGGCAGGGTGACATTCGCGTTAAAGCCCCCATTTTCGGCGGTGTGCAGGTCATAGCGATTAAAGCCCATGTCCATGCCGCTCATCTGAAATGCCGCGCTTATCCGGGTGGCGCCCGGCGCGTGGATGCGCAGTGCGAAAGATTCAAGCGGCATGGGCTGCGCTGAAAAATGGAGCGTTAGGTCCGAATCGTGGTGTTGGAAGGTGCATCCGGCCACCGGGTCGGCGCACAAAATGGCCAGCGCTTTGGCCGGGCGCTTCATCCAGTAACCGGCAACGGCAATCGCCAGCAGCGCGCATATCAGCAGCAGGGGCACCGCCACCCGCTTCATGCCCAGGCCCCGCGCAGCAGCGCGATCCCGTGCGCGCCATGCGCGTGCGCCAGCGCGACGTCGTCGTGGCCCAGTCCGCCCAGACCATAGACCGGAATCGGGCTGCCAGCGGCAAGTGCGGAAAAGCCGTCCCAGCCCAGCGCGGGCGCGCCCGGATGGGTAAGAGTGGGCAATACGGGGGAGAGCAGCGCGTAATCGGCTTCGAGTGTGGCGGCGTGCGCCAGTTCGGCAGCGTCATGGCACGACACGCCGACCAGACAAGCATCGGGGCGGGCAGTCAGCAAGGCGGCGGCGGACGAATCGAGGTGCACCCCATCGGCATCCGCTGCGCGCGCCAGCTCCAGGCTGCCATTGATCAGCACGCGCGCGCCATGCGGACGGGCGTGTCGAACAACCTCGCGTGCAAGCTGCAGACGCGCTTCTGGCGGCAGCGTCTTGTCGCGCAGCTGAATCAGCCGCAGACCGGTGTGCAGCGCTACATCCAGCCGAGCCAGAAAAGTGTCCACGCCGAGCGACTCGGCGTGTGAAATCCCCAACACGGGCGGTAGCGTAAGCGCTTTCAGAATCGGAAAATTGGCCGGCAGCAACGGTATGACTTCAACCGCGTCAGGCCGTTGCCAGGAAAAAATCTGCCCTTCATGCGGGTGCGGTTCGCCCTGCCATTCGAAGACGCGGAAAAAATTCAGCCGCACCGTGGCATGCGGATAGTCGAATATCCGCGTAATCCAGCGGCAGGGGCGGGTCACGACGATGCCGAGTTCCTCGTGCAGTTCACGTGCCAGCGCAGCCGGGAGGGATTCGCCCGCTTCCACCTTGCCGCCGGGAAACTCCCAG
>JBBQDI010000070.1:0-7070 GCA_038319505.1 Burkholderiales bacterium | reverse complement strand
CAGCTTGGGCAGTGCGTCGAATACGGTGGGGCGACCCTTGGGGTCATCGCGGGTCACGATTTCGCCTTCCGACTTGTGATAAATCAGGATGCGGGTGCGCTTTTCATCAAAGCGCAGATACACGCGACGACCGCTGACCTTGACCACATCGCTCGGTCCGACCTTGCTGCCGATCAGGGCCGTCTCGCCATTGACCTGCACCCGGCCCTCGGCTATCCAGTCTTCCAACTCGCGGCGCGAGCCGATTCCGGCTGAGGCCAGCGCCTTTTGCAGGCGTTCGCTGGCGGCTTCAGGTGCGATGGCCTGCTGCAGTCGGCTCGCTGCACGCCCCATGGGGGCGGCGGGCGAACGGCGGATGGGAGAGGTGGGGCGGGCCATATTCAAAGAATCTCTGTTACTGCGGTATCGGGCGCGGATCTGATGCTGACAACTTCAATGATCGCGCCAAACGTCTGGGGGCCATCATTGTCCAGCAATTCCGCGCGGAGTTCCGGAATTAATGCAGTTTCATCGGGGGTAATGAGTTGGCCCAGTTCCTCCAGCGGTGGCAATTCGGACAGGGTGCGCAATCCCAAATCGCTGAGGAAATGGTTGGTTGTGCCAAACAGCGCCGGTCGTCCAGGCACGTCGCGATGGCCAATCGCTTCGATCCAGCTGCGTTCCTCCAGCGTCTTGATGATGTTGGGATTGACCGATACGCCGCGGATATCCTCGATATCACCGCGCGTCACCGGTTGACGATAGGCAATGATGGCCAGGGTTTCAAGCACCGCGCGTGAGTAGCGCGGCGGCTTTTCATTTTTCAGGCGCGACAGCCAGGGCTGCATTTCAGCTCGCGTTTGAAAACGCCATCCATCCGCCACCTGCACCAGTTCCACGCCGCGACCATGCCATTGCGCCCGCAATTCGTCGAGTGAACGACGCAACACATCGCTGGACAGGGTTTGATCAGATTCATCCTGCTCGAACATGCGTTTGAGATCGACCAGTGACAAAGGCTCAACGGCTGCCAGCAGCGCCGCCTCCAGCACTGTCTTCAGGTCATCCGGATTATCAGTCGGTTGCAGATTCATGGAGTCTTACGTAAATAGGGTCAAAGGGTTCGGCCTGGGTGACGTCAAGCAGGGTTTCCTTGGTCAGTTCCAGCACTGCCAGGAAGGTCACCACCAGTTCATGCACAGTCGAAGATTCCGGGAACAAGTCTTTGAATTCCATGAATTCACCCGGAATCAATCGCTTCAGAATCCGGCTCATGTGCTCGCGGATCGACAATTCCTGCCGGCCAATCCGGTGATGGGTACGGTTCTTCGCCCGTGACAGGATCGCGAGCCAGGCCGCGGCGAGTTCTTCGGGATGCAGGCTCGGCAAACGCCTGGCCGCCGCCGGCAAAAACACGCTGACCGTGTCGAAATCACGTCCGGCCTGCGGCAAGGCATCCAGATGCTGGCCGGCGAGTTTCATTTGCTCGTATTCCAGCAGACGGCGTACCAGTTCGGCGCGCGGATCGTCGCCCTCGTTCGCTTCCTCGCTTTGTTGCGGGCGCGGCAGCAGCATGCGCGACTTGATGTCGATCAGCATCGCCGCCATCAGCAAATATTCCGCTGCCAACTCCAGTCGGGTGGCGCGTGCCGCCTCGACGTACGCCATGTATTGCTTGGTCAGTGCCGCCATCGGGATGTCCAGCACATCCAGATTCTGACGGCGGATCAGATACAGCAGGAGATCAAGCGGGCCTTCAAACGCTTCGAGGAATATCTCGAGCGCGTCCGGCGGAATATAAAGATCCTGGGGCAGTTCGGTGAGCGGCTCGCCGCGCACCTTGATGACCGCTGCAGACGGCGTTTCGGGGGGGGGCGTTTCAACAAGGAGTTCTGCGGCAATCATCGGCGCATTTTACCCGACTCATTCCTGCCCTGCAGGTCGGAACCGAATCTCCTGTTCCAGATCATGGGAAATTGATTGCTTGCACTTAACCGATCGGTCAACTATATTCCGGACCATGAATATTACGATTGATACACGATCCAGAATCATCGCCGCAGCCAAGCCGCGCTTTCATTCGCGCAGCTACGCCAATGTCGGCATTCAGGAAATCTGCGAAGGCGCCGGTATACAAAAAGGCAGCTTTTATCATTTTTTCCCGTCCAAACGCGATCTGGTGATGGCCGTTATCGACGAGTTTGCCGATGAATGGGCACACGGCTTTGTGGCCGAGGCGTTTGACCCGGCGTTGCCGCCGATGGAGCGCATCGACTATCTGATTGACGCAGCCTATTTCTGGCAGAAATCAATCAAGCAGGTGCACGGTCGAATGCTGGGTTGCATCTTTGGCAACCTGACCCTTGAGGTCAGCACCCAGGATGATATTTTGCGCGCCAAGCTGCTGGCCATATTTACGCGAGCGAAATCGCGGTTCCAGGAAGCATTGGATCAAGCGATTGCGGGCGGGGACATCCCCCCTCTGGATAGCGCCCTCACCGCCGAAGCCATGTTGGCCTATCTGGAAGGGGTGATCCTGCTGGCCAAGGCACAGAACGATCCTGAAGTGCTTTATCGCCTGGGGCCCGCGATCAAAACGCTACGTATCGAACTTGCTCAGGCCTGAAAGCGGTGCCTGTAAGGGCCCCCTTTTTTTCGATTGCTTGTTAACCGACCGGTCTAGTAGAAGGGTCTTATACAGGTATCGGGCACGCTGTTTAACCCGGCATGTTTGCCGATTTTGCTGACCAATTGGTCGTCTATTGAGAAGGAGTCATCTGCATGAACACACCAGCCACGCAATCCCTGGATGCACGCGGCCTGAACTGCCCGCTTCCGATTCTTCGTACCAAGAAGGCTTTAAATTCAATGGCCTCTGGCGAAACGCTCGCCATCCTCTCGACCGACCCCGGTTCGGTCAAGGACATGCAGGCTTTCTGCAAACAAACCGGTAACGCGTTGATTGGCAGCAACACGAACCAGGGTGAGTTTGAATTCTTTATCCGTAAATCCTAAGGAGACGATGATGGGTGCCACAGACAAAATCATGACGCAAAGCCTGGACCAGTCCCAGTTTGATCAATGGTTCGACCAGCGCTTTGAAACCCGGATGAAAGCGCGCGAGGATGCACACGTGGCCTCGCTCGCAATCATCGCAACCAAAGGCACGCTGGACTGGGCCTATCCCCCGTTCATTCTGGCGTCGACCGCTTCAGCACTGGGCTGGGACGTGTCGGTGTTCTTCACCTTCTACGGGCTTGAACTGCTGAAGAAGAAATTGACGCTGGAAGTCAGTCCGCTGGGCAATCCAGGGATGCCAATGAAAATGCCTTTCGGCCCGCAATGGCTCAAGGACATCAACTGGAAAGTCCCCAATCTTGTGATGGCGGGCGTGCCTGGATTCGAAAAAATGGCCACCGGCATGATGCATCAAACGGTCAAGAACAACGGCGTAGCGACGATCGAAGAATTACGTGGCGCGTGTATCGAGGCCGAGGTCAAGTTGGTTGCGTGTCAGATGACGGTGGAACTGTTCGGGTATTCGCCTGACGATTTCATTCCTGAAATTCAGGACTGGATAGGCGCAGCATCGTTTCTGCCGGTCGCGCAAAAGTCGGATGTGTGCCTGTTCATCTGAACAGCACTGGCGATGCCTCCACAGCGGGGCACGCCGGGCTGCATCACATCCAGTGAACGTGGCATGACCGATAAACGCACGTTGCGGGTACTGGTCACCGGCGCAAGCGGCTTTCTCGGCGGCAATATTCTGCGCGCCTTGTGCGGCCAAGCTCAGATCCAACCGATTGCCGCCTGTCGTGACAAGAGCAAACTCAGCCCCGGGTTCAATGGCGAAATCCGCGTGGGTGATTTGACCGATCCGCACTATCGACACGAACTCTGCAAGGACGTCGATGTGATCTGTCATGCCGGAGGCTGGGCTTCGATGTGGAATCACAAGGAGACTGAGCGCACCCATTTCCTTGAGCCGACCCGGGACCTGATCGATACCGCGATCGCTAGTGGTGTGCAGCGTTTCATCATGGCCAACACCGTGGCCATGGCCGCTAAGGTTCAAACGGCACAACCGATCGACGATTTCGCGCCGACACAGCACACCAGATACTGGCCGCATCTCGACCGCCTGATCGACATCGACGATTACATGCGTGCCAAAAGCACGCGCGGCACGAATATGGTGACGCTGCGGCTGGGGCACTTTATCGGTGCCGGTAACCGGCTGGGGATCGTTCCCGCGCTGACGCCGCGTTTGCGCACCTGGCTCGTGCCCTGGCTGGCGGGCGGCCACACGCATCTGCCGCTGGTGGCGGACACGGATCTCGGGCAGGCATTCATGCGCGCGAGCGTCGCGGAAGGTCTCGACGATTACGAGTCATTCAATATTTGTGGCGCGGCATTCCCGACGCTACGCGAGGTGATCACGTTCATCGCCGCCGAGACCGGCTTTCCCAAACCGATATACAGCGTGCCCTACCCCGCTGGTTATGCCTTCGGCTGGTTGATGGAGGCGCTCTATCCGGTATTGCCCGGCTCCCCTTTTCTCACCCGCTCGATCGTGCACCTGTGCGAAGACTGGGTCTGCCCGACCGACTATGCCACCCGTAAACTGGGGTACGTTCCAGAGCAGGACTGGCGTACCACAATCCGTGAACACCTTGCCGATCTGAAGGCGCAGGGCTACCCCTGGCCACGCTTGAATCAGACGCTTTGATGAGACAGAGCGTCCGCTCACGCTGGGGCCGCGATCAGTCCAGGGCCGGTCCAAACACTGCCTGTGCCACATCCTGATAGCGCTTGGCAAAATGCACGGTCAGCCCGGCACGGATATGGTCGGGCAGCTTGTCGAAGTCGCGCCGGTTGGCTTCGGGCAGGATGAGTTCCGGGATGCCGATACGACGCGCGGCGATGACTTTTTCGCGGATGCCGCCCACCGGCAGCACCTGGCCGGTTAATGTGAGTTCGCCAGTCATCGCCAATGACCGTTTGATTTTCAGGTTTTTGGCCAGCGACAACAACGCGGTGGCCATGGTGACGCCCGCGCTGGGGCCATCCTTGGGGGTGGCGCCTTCCGGCACGTGCAGGTGGACAAAACTGGTGTCAAAAAACGTCGTGTCCGCACCATAGGTTTTCAGATGCGATGCAATGTAGCTGTAGGCAATTTCAGCGGATTCCTTCATCACTTCGCCCAGTTTTCCGGTCAGCTTGAAACCGCGATTGAGCGTGTGGATGCGCGAGGCCTCGACCGGCAACGTCGCGCCGCCCATCGACGTCCAGGCCAGACCGGTTACCACCCCTATTCCAGTGATGGGTTTTTCACGGTTGAACACCGGCTTGTCGAGATAGGCCTCGACCTCCTTGACCCCGACCCGGATCGGCTTGGCTTCACCGCCCAGTATCTTGACGACCGCTTTTCTTGCAACCCGTCCCAGCTGTTTTTCAAGATTGCGCACACCGGCTTCACGCGCGTAGCCTTCAATTACATGGCGCAGTGCACCATCGGTTATTTTCAACTGGGAAGACTTCAGGCCGGCACGGGTGAGTACACGCGGCCACAAGTGATGCTTGGCAATGGCGACTTTTTCCTCCGTGATATACCCAGACAGGCGAATGACCTCCATGCGGTCGAGCAAGGCCGACGGAATGGAAAAATCGTTTGCAGTGCAGATGAACAGCGCCTTGGACAAGTCAAAGCGCACGTCCAGATAATGGTCGAGGAAATCGGCGTTCTGTTCGGGGTCGAGTACCTCGAGCAGCGCAGAGGCCGGATCGCCCTGATAATTGCCGCCGATCTTGTCGATCTCGTCGAGCATGATGATTGGGTTGGCCGCGCCCACTTCCTTCAGCGCCTGCACGAACTTTCCAGGCATTGCGCCGATGTAGGTGCGACGGTGGCCCTTGATTTCGGCTTCGTCGCGCATGCCGCCGACCGAGAACCGATAGAACTTGCGCCCCAGCGCCTCGGCGATTGATTTTCCGATGGATGTCTTGCCCACGCCGGGCGGCCCGATCAGCAGCAGGATCGAGCCGGCCATCTCGCCGCGCATCGCGCCGACGGCCAGGAATTCGATGATGCGGTCCTTCACGTCTTCGAGGCCGTCATGGTCACGGTCGAGGATGGCGCGCGCGCGATCCAGGTCGATTTTGTCCTGGGTGTGAACGCCCCATGGCAGCACGGTCAGCCAGTCGAGATAATTGCGAGTGACGGCGTATTCCGGTGACCCCGTCTCCAGCAGGGAGAGTTTGTGCATTTCCTCGTCGATGCGCTTTTTGGCCGGTTCGGGTAGTGTCAGTTTGGTCAGGCGTTCGTTAAAGGTGTCGAGCTCGGATGTCTTGTCGTCCTTGGCCAGCCCCAGTTCTTTCTGAATCGCCTTGAGCTGCTGTCGCAGGAAAAACTCGCGCTGCTGGTCGCTCATTTTCTCGTCGACCTTTTCACGAATGTCCGACTGCAGGCGCGCCACATCGAGCTCTTTCTTCAGCAGCACCAGTACCTTCTCCATGCGCTTTTTAAGGCCAAACGCCTCCAGCACATCCTGCAATTCCAATTTAGAGGCGGTGGTGAGACTGGCGGCGAAGTCAGTCAGTTGCGAGGGCTCATTCGGTCCAAAGCGGTTGAGAAAGAACTTGAGTTCTTCGGAATACAGCGGATTGAGCGGCAACAGATCCTTGATGGTGTTGATGATGGCGATGGAGTACGCCCGGATTTCCTCGGAATCCGGCTTGCCTGTCTCGTTCGGATATTCAACCCGAACCCGGTAAGGCGGCGTTTCCGACAGCCACTCGACAATGCGAAAGCGCCGGCGGCCTTCGGCAATGAATTGCATCTTGCCATCGGCACGCACCGGATGATGGATCCGGACTGTCGTGCCCACACTGCGAAAGTCCGTCCGCTTGACGTCGTCGGTGTGGTCGGGTTTAACCACCACCAGACCCACCAGGTGATGCTCGGTTTCGCCGATGGCTTCAACCGTGGGCAGCCATGGCGCTTCATTCATCAGTAACGGCAGGGTTTGCGCCGGAAAGAACGGCTTCTCGGTCAGCGGCAGCAGATAAATTTCGTCCGGAGAGACCGGGGG
>JBBQDI010000069.1:0-7117 GCA_038319505.1 Burkholderiales bacterium | reverse complement strand
ACACCGACCGGCAACGACCCATCGCGGCTGCGCACGACCACCGCCATCGTCTTGAACGGGCGCAGCGGCAGCGTCTGGGTGGCCAGTACGTGCTCTACCTCCGAGGTGCCGATGCCGAACGCCAGCGCGCCGAACGCGCCGTGGGTCGAGGTATGCGAATCACCACACACCACGGTCATGCCGGGCAGGGTCAGGCCTTCTTCAGGACCGATGACGTGAACGATGCCCTGGCGGATGTCGTCCATCCTGAATTCGGTGATGCCGTATTCGGCGCAGTTGGCGTCGAGTGTGTCCACCTGCAGGCGCGACACCGGATCGACGATGCCCTGCGAACGGTCGGTGGTCGGCACGTTGTGATCAGCCACGGCAACCGCCGCATCGACCCGACGCGGCGTGCGATGGGCAAGCTTGAGCCCTTCGAACGCCTGCGGGCTGGTGACTTCATGTAGCAGATGGCGGTCGATGTATAGCAGCGTGGTGCCGTCATTTTCGACGTGAACAACGTGGGCGTCCCACAATTTTTGAAACAGGGTCTGGCCGGACATATAAACAGGCAATCTGGGCTAAAGAGCAATTATTTCATAGCTTGGCAGATGCAGGCACGGTTTTTGTTTGGCCCCATACAGCATAAACCGCCCACGCCAACGCTGCGCTCACCGCAGCCAGGGTAAACGTCCACGCCGATCCCAGGCTGTCCCAGGTCAGGCCGCTGGCCAGCCCGCCGATGGTGCCGCCCACGCCGTAAGACAGGCTGGTGTAGAGCGCCTGCCCGCGCGCCTGATGACGCCCGCGAAAATGCTGGTGTATCAACGCCACCGCTGCCGCGTGATAGGTGCCGAAGGTGAACGCATGCAGCGTCTGTGCGCCCCACACCAGCCAGGCCGATTCCACCCCCCAGGCAATCATCAAAAAGCGCACCACCGCCAGCGCGAAGCTGGCCAGAATCAGCCTACGCGGCGTCACCTGCGCGAAAATGCGCGGGATGATCAGGAAAATGCCGATTTCGCACAACACGCCCAGCGCCCACAGCCAGCCCACCGTAGACTTGTCGTAGCCATGGTCGACCAGATAGATGGAATAAAACGTGTAATACGGCCCGTGCGTCACTGACATCAGCAGGCAGGCGGCGAGCAGCGAGGCCACCTCGGGCTTTTTCACGATGTCCCACACTGAATGATGGTCAGTGGCATGCGGCAGGATTTCCGACTCGGGAATCACCCGCGCAAACGCGACGATGCCCAGCATCACCGCCAGCACTGCCCACGGCAGCCAACTGATCGAGACCCGGTCAAAGGCATAGCCCAGGCCCACCACCATGATGATGAAACCGATCGAACCCCACAGGCGGATGCGGCCATAGGAATCGGTGCGATCGCCCAGATGAGACAGCGTCATCGCCTCGACCAGCGGCAGCGACGCGCTCCAGAAAAAACTCAGCGCCGCCATCACGACAAACATCCACCAGAAACTGTTGCCGGCGAAGACACCGGCAAAGACCAGCACGCTGCCGAGCGCCGCAATCTGCACAATCGGCGTGCGGCGGCCGGTACGGTCGGCGATATGGCCCCAGATGTTGGGCGCGAAAATCCGCATCACCTGCAGCAGCGACATCAGCACGCCGATCTGGAATGCATTGAACGCCAGCGACCGCAGATACAGCCCCCAGAACGGCGACATTGCGCCAACGAAGGCAAAGTAAAAGAAATAGAAACCGGACAAACGCCAGTAGGGGAGATTCGGCATGAATTCAATCTGCCGCTGCTGCGGCTAAAACGCAGCGCGCATTATGCGACTTCGCTACGGACGCTGGAAATGGGCAAGCATGCTGAATCGAGGCCATGCGGCATGCCATGCAAGTTTGGCATGGAGAGCCTGCGGGTTGGCCGCCCGGCCCTGACTTGAGACCACGCAAGCAGCCTGGCCACCCCGATACGGGGTGGCCAGGCTTTTCGCAATCGGCCTACTTCAGGATAAAGGTCAGTTTCATCCTGACTTCATATTCGGAGATCTTGCCTTTGCTCACTTTCACGCTCTGATCCATCACCCAGGCGCCGGTAACGTCTTCCAACGACTTTGACGCCTTCGCAACCCCTTGCCGGATCGCATCCTCAAACCCTTTTTTGGAACTTGCCGTAATTTCAATGGTTTTTGCAATGCTCATGATACCTCCCTCACGGTTGAAAAAGCTGCTTGAACGATCAAACCATCAACTTGCCACGCGAACCCGAAACCACATTCGGCCATGCCTCGCAGCAATGGAACCACCCCGCTTGACTCACTTCATCCTGGAACGCAGTTTCACCGTCTCGCCAGTAATCGCGAACACGCCGTTACCGCGATGGTGCAGCGTTTGTGGGTTTTTGACGGTGGTGTCGACCCATGCCTTGACCACCTCCAGAATGAAGAAGTTGTACGCGTTCACCAGCCGCGTATCGGCGACCCGGCATTCGAGACTGGCATAGCACTCCCCAATCAATGGGGCCTGCACCTCGGAGGCTGCAACCGGTGTGAGATCGAACCGGGCGAACTTGTCGACCTTGGCGCCGGAGCAGTTGCCGATGCCGACCACCTGCTTCGCCAGATCCAGCGTTGGAATATTGATCACGCACTCCCGGGTTGCCTTAAGCGTATCGAACGAAGTGTTGCGGCCGCTGATCACGCAGCCCAGCAACGGCGGCTCGAACTCCATCATGGTGTGCCAGGACATCGTCATGATGTTGGCCTTCCCCTTGCGTGCAGTGCTCACCAGCACGACTGGACCCGGCTCCAGCAGACCATAGACCTTGGCCAGGGAATAGGCACGTTTATTCATGGGTCCCCTCTTTCTGCATGCATCCCGAATCCTTACAGCCTAGTACGCCCAGCCGGCTTGTCACAGTGTGGTTCCCCCACCACGTGGCCAACGCTGAGCAACTGCGCAATCCGATATTCAAAAGCAGTGCGCCAGCCTGCTTGCATATAGCCGCCCGCGACCCTTGCTGTTTTCCCTGGCATCGAAACTTGAATCAGGAGTATCTCTGTTCTACCTTTAACGTATCCTGATGGTTAAAAGGAGACCACCATGCTGCACGTATCGACCGACATCAACAAACTGATTCGTGAGCCTTCAACTGATCCCGAATTTCCTCATGCCCCGCTGGAATGGACCCGTGAAGATGCAATGAAAATTGCCCGTGAAGAGAAGCTTGAACTCGCCGCAGAACACTGGGAAGCCATTCGCGCCGTGCAAAGCTATTACGCCCAACACGAGGACGATACGGTCATCAATATTCGCGCTCTGCACGACGCGCTGGATGAACACTTTCACCAACAGGGTGGCCTGAAGTTTCTTTACACCCTGTTTCCAGGCGGGCCCATCGCACAAATTTGCCACCTGGCCGGACTGAAAGCGCCTTTCATTGCAGCTGATCTCGGCTTTGGAAGCGTAGCCTAGCGGTTTGATGATCGGGCCAGGCCCAGCGAAAACAGCTTCCAACTCCTGCGGGTATCAATCACCCAAAATGCAGCGGTGACAAGGCGGAAGGGATTCCCTTGTTGCAGTGCCGCCCCGCTGAGTTTCATGATCAGCCATTGCCAGGTGTTTCGTTACAAACCGCTACACATTCCGTTTGGGCGCCACTCGGCGCAAGCCATAACTGTCTGTGCTTCCATCTGCCACTTATGACCCTCTAACGCACGACAGCGTCAGTTTTACTTCGTAATGCATCTTGGGACGTCCTGCTGGCAAGATGACGCCCCATGCTGTTTTGAATGTCTCCATTTTGGGTGTCAAGGCAGCGTATCCCCCCATCTGGCGTAAGGCACGCCATCCTGCCTGCGCAACCAATCTACGCTTGATCAATGGTGCAAATACACACATACTCCGCCGCAGAGGCCGATGCGTTTTCGCGCGTGGCCCTTTGCCCGATCATGAATCGTCAGGTATCAAACCCGCTGTGTCTCCCCCGAACGCTCCCTCACTGATCAAACTGCAAGACCTGCAGCTTGACGATGCCCGTGCGCTGCTGAAGCACGACGCAAAAAACAGCCAGCAAGCGGCCGGCGAATCAGCGGCCGACTATTTGCAGCGCGTAATCGACGGTCTCTCCGAACTCTCGCTCAAGGATCCTTTGACAGGATTAGGCAACCGCCGGTATTTCCGCGCGGCGCTCGATCGCTCGATCGATGTTGTCGCACGGTCCGGCGAATCGGTGTTGCTGCTGTTGCTGGACATCGATCATTTCAAATCCATCAACGACACCCATGGCCACCTGGCCGGCGATCAGGTACTGCACGACATCGCCCGGTGCCTGGCACGCTGCGTGCGTCCCATGGATACGATCGCCCGCTACGGCGGCGAAGAATTCGCCGTGATCATGCCCAGTTGCCGGCCGCTTTGCGGTGAGGCCGTGGCCGAGCGGATTCGGCAAACCATCGCAGCGCTTTCAATACCCGTGTCCCCGAAAATCAGTATCCAGGCCACGATCAGCATTGGCGGCGCCTACGCACCGGAATGGGTGCGCTCCACCGCCGATTTGTGGGTCGAGCGCGCCGACCTGCAGCTTTACCGTGCCAAATCCGAAGGCCGCAACCGGGTATGCATGGATGTCCACCAGGAGCTCTCGGTCAGCGCGGAAGAAAAAGGCTTGTTGTTTAGCCACCTTGGTATGGATGAACCCGCTCCAACTGAAAGCAAATCGGGCAACACGCCCCCCGATGTCCCGGGCAACGCTACAAAGCGAGTAAATGTATGAATGACGGTTTAAACCCCGCTGCTGACAACCAGGACACGGCCAATCTTCCCTTGAAGCCCCTGGGCAAGGTGCTTGCGGTCACCAGCGGCAAGGGCGGTGTGGGGAAAACCTTTGTCTCGGCCAATCTCGCCGCCGCGCTGGCCAAACGGGGACACAGGGTGCTGGTGCTCGACGCCGACCTCGGCCTCGCCAATCTCGACGTCGTGCTCAATCTGCATCCCAAGATCACCCTGCACGACGTATTTACCGGAAAGGCCAAGCTGGAAGACGCCATTCTTCAGGCGCCGGGTGGCTTTTCCGTGCTGCTGGCCGGTTCCGGCATGGTTGAGTATTCGCGCTTGACATCCGAGGTGCGCGACGAGTTTCTGCGCATCGTGAACAGCCTGGTGCCGCGTTACGATGTCGTGCTGATGGATACCGGTGCGGGAATTTCGGACGTCGTGCTGTTCGCCGTTTCAATGGCATCCGAGGTGTTGATGGTGGCCACCCCCGAACCGACTTCGCTTACCGACGCCTACGCCACGATTAAAGTATTGGTGGGACAACAAAAGCGGCAAACCGTGCGGGTGATCGTCAACCAGACCACCCGCCCGGGTTCCGGCCAGGCCATCACGAATCAACTGCAACAGGTCCTCGACCGCTTTGTTGTCACCGAACCGGACTGCCCCATCCGACTGGTCCACCTGGGTGACATCCCCGTCGACCCCGAAGTGCGACAGGCGATCATGCGGCGTCAACTGATGATGCAAACCTCGCCTGGCTGTCCAGCCGGCCAGGCCATCACCCAACTCGCCAGCGTGCTGGAAAAAACCGTCATTCCCAAGCCTGCGTAAGCTCCTGCGCAACCTGGACAGTCTGGCAGACGGTTCTAATTTTTTTCGGCAGTGGGGCCAGCCTTGACCAGCGCCCTGACCTTGTCCGGTTCCATTCGCAGCAACGCAGCAATATCGTCGTAATCGTCCGGCAGGGCATCATTTTCCCAGCCCAGTGCGGAATGTCGTGCCAGATTGACCGCCAGCATGACGTTGCGTACCCGGGGAGAATGAGACAGTGCAGGATCCATCAGGGTCTGCAGCAATTCCGGAAGTTTCCATTCAATCGTCAGCTGGCGCTGCAATTCCAGGCCGGTGAACCCCATTACTTCCAGTTGCACCTCCGCGCTGCGCAGCGTCTTGTCGGCTGCCTGACGCTTTTGGATTTCCAGCATCTGTGCGGGATTGAAGCACCACATCAACATTTCAGCGACATGGGTGAGCAACGCTGACACCAGCACTTCCTCTGCATGCAGGTCATGCAGGCGCAATGCCCAGTCGAATGCATACAACGACGAACGCTGCGCACGCCGGACCGTATGCAGCAGACAGATCAGTGCGCCTGTGTGTGCATGCAGCATATCTTCCACAACCGGCTTTGCTGGGACCGCACTAAAGAAGGTGTCCAGCCCCATCATGAGCAGCATCTGCTTCACGTCGACCAGTTCGTACGCCTGACTGTTCCGCTTGTGCATCTGCATATAGCGCAACAGCTTCACCGTCATCAGCGGATCATCAGTGATCAGGTTGGCGATACTGCTGGCATTGAGTAGGCTTTGATCGCTGCGCAGGCATTCCAGATCACGCGCCGTATGCCGCAGGACCGGAACGTCAGCACGTCCTAAAAAAGCGAGCCAATCTGCCATGCTTTTCGGTTGCGACACCATCAACCCTTCCTCACGGTTCAGTATGCATTCAAATCAATGAAGGGGCCCTTGATCGCTACGCATCCTTCCAATTGACGCGCGTCCCCTCTCCACACGACAGCGATACCCGGCTCTCACCTTGTCTATCGGCCTCCCGGGCCAAGCCTTGAGCGGGTTGCGACGCCAGGGTCTAAATAAAACGGTTTTACCCCAATGGCTTCCGACTTTCCCTGTGCAAGCACGTGCCAGATCGCATGCCTAGCGAAGGACCGCTGGCGGGCCTGTCTTGACCAACACCATCACCTTGTTGGGTTCCATGTGCAGCAGTTCGGCAATGTCACGAAAATCATCTGGCAGGGCAGCATCATGCCAACCATTGGCGGAATGGCGTGCCAACCGGACAGCCAGCGTCACATTGCGCACCAGAGGCGACTGCGATTTTGCCGGATCCATGAGGTCCATCAGCAACTCGGGCAACGTCCACTCAACCGTCAATTGATGTTGTAAATCCATCCCTGCGAATCCCAACACCTGCTGCTGCACCTCACCACTACGCCGCGTTTTGTTGACAGCTTGCCGTTTTCTGATTTCGAGCATTGGAACAGGATTAAAACACCACATCAGCATCTCGGCGACATGCGTGAGCAACGCTGAAACCTTCACCTCTTCCGCATGCATGTCATGCATGCGCTCTGCCCAGTCGGCG
>JBBQDI010000068.1:0-7163 GCA_038319505.1 Burkholderiales bacterium | reverse complement strand
TGGGAGACGACGTGGTTGACCTGCCGGTGTTGCGACGTGCCGGGCTGGCGATTTCCGTACCTGCCGCGCCCGAACTGGTGAAGGCACATAGCCATCTGATCACGACGCGTGAAGCGGGGCACGGCGCAGTACGCGAAGCCTGCGAATTCTTAATGCGCGCGCAGGGCACCCTGGACGCAGCATTGGCCCCTTATCTGAGATGACTGATCGCTCACGGCTCGCACCGAGCACAACGGAGTCAAGGTAAAAAATGATTTCGCGAGGTTCATTGTGGCTGCCGCTGGCCATTTTATTGCTGCTGGCGGCGCTCAGCTTCTGGATCGAGCGTGCGGTGCAGATTCCGGCCAATGGCAGCCAGACAAACAAAACCGATCCTGAGGGCATCATGGAAAACTTCGATGCACTTCGCACCGATTCGACAGGCCGCCCGCACTACCGTTTATCTGCCAAAATGCTCAGTCATTACTCCGGCAGCAGACTGACCGAACTGACATCGCCTCGTTTTGTCCTGCTGGACCCCCAGGCTGGGGATGTCAGTGTGGTGTCAAACCAGGCAACAGTCTCACCCGACGGCAACGAAGTAGACCTGCAGGGCGAGGTGACCGTGTTGCGTGAGGCGCGCACCGGGCAGTCCGCCCTGTCGCTGCGTACCGCTCGCTTGATTGTTTACCCCGAACGCGACCTGATGCGCGCGCCAGGGGCAGTCGACATAGAGGATGCCTTCTTGAAATTGCACGCGGGCGCCATGGAATTCAACGCCAGACAACACGTCATAAAACTGACAGGACGGGTGCAAGCCCATTACATTTCCGGGAAACGTTAGCGCCATGCATACACTCAAATCAAGCCTTTATCTGGGACTGTGTGCCATTCTTCTGGTCACGCCTGCTCATGCTGAAAAAACCGACCGCGACAAACCAGTCAACCTTGAAGCAGACACGGTCACCCTCGACGACATCAAGAAAGTCAGTGTTTATCAGGGTAATGTGGTTCTCAGCCAAGGCACGCTACTGCTGCGCGCCGACCGCGTACAGGTCACACAAAATGCAAATGGGCTCAACAAGGTCAGCGCCACGGGCCATCCCGTGGCATTTCGCCAGAAAGTCGATGGACGCGATGAGTTCATCGAGGGATTTGCTGATCGCATTGAATTCGACAGCGTCAACAGTCAGCTCGAGTTGATTGGGCAAGCCCAGCTCCGGCGCGGTAGCGATGAACTCCGCGGCGCGCAGATTTCATACAACGCCAATACCGAATTTTATAAAGTCATCGGTCAGCCCAACGCCCAATCCCCGAGTGGCCGTGTGCGTGCTGTAATCCGCCCCAAACCTCGTGTTGAACAACCCGCCGTCAAACCATGAGTCAGCTTTCAGCCCAGCGCCTGCGCAAAACGTATGGCAAACGCACCGTGGTTCACGATGTGTCCTTCGAGGTCAACAGTGGCGAGGTGGTGGGCCTCCTGGGCCCCAACGGCGCCGGCAAAACCACCTGTTTTTACATGGTGGTGGGACTGGTTGCAGCGGACGGCGGCAACGTACAGATGGACACGCACGACTTGACCCACATGGCCATTCACCAGCGCGCGCGACTGGGCCTGTCTTACCTGCCACAGGAGCCGTCCATCTTCCGCAAAATGACGGTCGAGGAAAACATCCGCGCCATCCTCGAGTTCAAGCCCTACACCAAGGACGAACGCGAGGAACACCTCAATAACCTGCTCGAAGACCTGCACATCGCTCACCTGCGCGATGCCGCCGCCGTCAGTTTGTCCGGCGGCGAGCGGCGCCGCGTTGAAATCGCACGCGCGCTGGCAATCAACCCGCGATTCATCCTGCTCGACGAGCCTTTTGCCGGGGTCGACCCCATTGCGGTGCTCGACATACAAAAACTGGTGCAATTTCTGGTCGAGCGTGACATCGGCGTGCTCATCACTGACCACAACGTTCGTGAAACCCTTGGAATCTGCAATCGCGCCTACATCATCAACGAAGGCCGCGTCCTGATTGGGGGGACGCCCGACCTCATCATTCAGGATGACAACGCGCGCAAGGTCTATCTGGGCGAAAACTTCCGCTTGTAAGCCTGTCTCCAAACTAAACGCGTTACACTTGGCTCAAGCCGGCATGCTTTTTGCCGTAGTCAACAGTCATGAAGCACAGTCTCCAACTCAAGCTCGGTCAGCACCTCACCCTGACGCCCCAGCTCCAGCAGTCAATCCGACTGCTGCAGCTGTCTACGCTCGAGTTGAACCAGGAACTGGAGCAGATGCTTCAGGACAACCCCTTGCTCGAACGCGAGGACGAAAACGAAGCCAGTTCCACCACAACGGATGCGCCTGCCCATACCGCCGAAGCTGAAGCGCAAAGCACAGAACCCTCCCCAACAGAAAACAACGAGGCCGAGCAGCCCATAACTGCGCTGGATGATTCCGACTGGAATGACTACAGCCCGACTGGAGGCGATGATGAAGACAGCGACTATGCACAAGGCTCGATTTCAAGTTCAACCCTGCGCGAGCACCTGCTGGACCAGTTGATAGTCAGTCCGCTCACCTTGCGTGACCGCACCCTGGTCGCCGCGCTGATTGACGATCTGGACGAAGCCGGTTTCCTCACCCAGCCGCTGGCGGACATCACCGCCAGCCTGCAAACCGAGCTCGAAGAACTCGAACCCGAAGAGCTGGAGACCGCGCTCAAACACCTGCAAAACATGGATCCAACCGGGGTCGGCGCACGCGATTTGGCCGAAAGCCTGAGCCTGCAATTACGCGCGCGGCCACCCGACACACCCGCACGCGATGTCGCCCTGCGGCTGACCCGGAATCACCTCGACCTGCTGGCCGCGCGCGATGTCGGCAAGCTGAAAAAAGTGCTTGGCATTGATGACTCCACGCTACGGGCAGCACGCGCCCTGATTCTTTCACTCAATCCACGTCCGGGCGCGGCCTTCGGTGCAGACGAGACACACTATGTCATCCCCGATGTCCATGTGCGCAAGGTCAAGGGCATGTGGATTGCCAGCCTCAACGCCGATGCCATGCCCAAGCTGCGCGTCAATCGCGTCTATGCCGACATTTTGTCGCGTCATCGCGAAAGCGGCGGTAGCCAGCTTGCCAGCCAGTTGCAGGAGGCGCGCTGGCTGATCAAGAACGTTCAGCAGCGATTTGACACCATCCTGCGCGTCTCGCAGGCCATCGTCGACCGCCAGAAGCATTTCTTTGAGCACGGTGATGTGGCGATGCGACCGCTGGTGCTGCGCGAAATCGCCGACACGGTGGAACTGCATGAATCGACCATTTCCCGCGTCACCACGCAAAAATTCATGATGACGCCGCGCGGACTGTATGAACTGAAGTATTTCTTCGGCAGTCACGTCGCCACCGACAGTGGCGGCGCGTGCTCGTCGACCGCCATACGCGCACTGATCAAGCAACTGATTGCTGCTGAAAATGTGAAAAAACCGCTATCTGATGGCCAGTTAGCCGAAGTACTGGCTCAGCAGGGCATTGTGGTGGCGCGTCGCACGGTCGCCAAGTATCGCGAATTATTGCAAATCCCGCCTGCAAACATGCGCCGCGCGCTTTAATAGTCAAAACGTTTCAGGACAATTCTGACCGAAACACTGCGCCGTGCTTGAATGTGCCCCGCTTTCGTCCCACAATGATACTGAGCGTACGACATCGCTCCTGGAGCCAGGACACCACCCTGGTTTTCAGTTCTATTCTGCAATCTAAGGAGGCTCTATGAATTTGACGATTTCCGGTCATCATCTGGAAGTGACCCCAGCCATCCGCGACTACGTTTCCGAAAAACTCGACCGCGTCAATCGCCACTTTGACCACGTCATCAACATGACGGTTATCATGCAAGTGGATAAACTGGTTCACAAAGTAGAGGCGACCCTGCATGTCAAGGGACATGATTTTCATGCCCATAGTGAAGATGGCAATATGTACGCTGCCATCGACCTTCTGGCCGACAAACTGGATCGCCAGATCGTCAAGCACAAGGAAAAAATCGCGGATGTCCATCAAGTCGACGGCGGTTTGAAACATCAGCCGACGGAAAGCGCTGCCTGACGCCGAACCGCTCCGATTGAAGCCATGTTGCCGGGGGCAATTTAATGCCTCCGGTCGAATAATCCACACGCAATGGATTCCTTAACCAGCATTACAACCGGCATGAATCTAATCGCCCCCCTCATCACCCCTGACACCACCTTGCTGGACCAGAGCTTTACCAGCAAGAAAAAACTGTTTGAACACGCCGCCGACCTGTTCGCCCAGACTTACGGGCTCAAGTCCACCGACATATTCACCAGTCTGTTCGATCGTGAACGCCTGGGTTCGACCGCACTCGGTTGCGGGATCGCCATTCCACATGGCCGCATCAAGGGCCTCAATGATGCCTGCGGTGCGCTATACCGGCTTAAAACCCCGCTGGAGTTCGACGCACCCGACAGCCAGCCCGTATCACTGTGCTTCATATTGCTGGTTCCAAAAGACGCCAATGAGCGGCATTTGCAAATCCTGGGCGAACTGGCACAGTTGTTCGGCGACGAGGTCATGCGAAAGAAAATACAGGGCGCGGCCACGCCAGCCGAATTAATCGCGCTGCTCGGCGCTTGGTCAAGCTAGGCGCGCCAGCCTGCGCATGAGCGAGCAGACCCGCGTTTCGGTCGAAACCCTGTTCCGCGATGTGGCGGAACACCTCAACCTGCAATGGGTGGCCGGGCGCAACGGCGGCCAGCGCACCCTGTCCTCTGAAACCGTCCAGAAACCGGCTTTGGCGCTTATCGGCCACCTGAACTTTGTGCACCCGAACCGGGTGCAAGTGCTGGGTTGTGCTGAAATGGATTATCTGAGAAACCTGTCCGAATCCAGCCTGCTGGATGCCATTAACCACCTGTTCTCGACCGAACTTGCGGCCATCATCATCTCCAATAGCAAGGATGTGCCGGCGGTTTTACGCGAAAGCGCCGACCGTACCGAAACGCCGCTTTTCTCCTCGTCCCTGGCAAGCCCGGTCCTGATGTCCTATCTGGGACATTACTTGACACAGTGCCTGGCCGAGACGACCTCACTCCATGGCGTGTTTCTCGAAGTGCTCGGTACCGGTGTCCTCATCAAGGGCGACGCCGGGGTGGGCAAGAGCGAGCTGGCACTGGAACTCATCACGCGCGGCCATCGTCTGGTCGCCGACGACATGGTCGAACTGAGGCACGTCGCGCCCGAAACGCTGGAAGGCAGCTGCCCCACACTGATACGCGATTTTCTGGAAGTACGGGGCCTCGGCATACTCAATATCCGTTATCTGTTCGGGGAAACGGCGGTGAAAATGCAGAAAAACCTCAAGATCATCGTAGAACTGATGCACCCACAAGATATCGGTGAAGTCGGCCTCAATCGGCTGGACATGGTGGCCTCGACCGAGACCATACTCAGCGTCGGCATTCCCAAGGTCCGTATTCCGGTCGCGGCTGGTCGCAACCTGGCCGTGCTGGTCGAAGTCGCGGTGCGCAACCACATCCTCAAAAGCCGTGGTATCAATCCTGTCGAGCAATTCATCAAGCGCCAGCAGGCGGCCATCGACGGGAGCAGTTGAGTGCAGATCGTTCTGGTTTCCGGATTGTCGGGTTCAGGAAAGAGCATCGCCATCGCGGTGCTGGAGGACGCAGGATATTACTGCGTCGACAACCTGCCCTTACCCATGCTGCAGCCTCTGGTCGACTATCTCACGCGCGAAGGCCACACACGCATCGGCATCGCCATCGATGCGCGCAGCAGTGCAAGTTTTACCCAGCTGCCCCAGATTGCGGAGGCACTGCGCAGCCAGGGCGCCGATCTGCGAATGATTTTTCTCGAAGCAAAAACGCTGACCCTGGTCCAGCGCTTTTCGGAAACGCGACGGCGCCATCCGCTCTCCAGCGACACGGTTTCGCTGCAAGAAGCCATTCAGCTCGAACGCGAGATGCTCGCCGACTTTTCCCCTCTGGCGCATCGAATTGACACCAGCGACCTGTCTGCTTCGGCGCTGCGCCTGTGGATCAAGGACCTGATTGGACAAGATCGTTCGCGCATCACACTGCTATTTGAGTCCTTCGGCTTCAAGCATGGCATTCCACTCGACGCCGACCTGGTATTCGACGTGCGCTGCCTGCCCAACCCGCATTACGTCCCTGAACTGCGTCCGCTTACCGGCCGCGACCAGGCGGTACAGGACTACCTCGAAGCCAGCCCCAACGCCATGGCGCTTCTGGCCGACATCCGCGGCTTTGTCGAAAACTGGTTGCCGTGTTTCATTCGCGACCACCGTGCCTACCTGACAGTTGCCATCGGCTGCACCGGCGGGCAGCACCGCAGCGTGTATTTTGCGGAAACACTGTCCACGGCATTTCGCGAACGCGAGCAGGTGCTGGTGCGGCACCGAGAATTATCCTGATGCTGCGTACTGGCGATATTGGCGTGTTGCTGACAGGCGCAGGCTGCGTCGTTGGTCTGACGATGTTTGCCTGGGGCGGGGGGCGTGGCGACACGGCCGTCATCCGCGTTGCTGGCCAGGTGATGGAAACCGCAGCACTCACCCATGCCCAACAATTTTCTGTGAGCGGCCCCCTGGGCACGACCCAGATTGAAATCGAACCCGGCCGCGCCCGCATTGCGCGTGACCCGTCGCCCCGCCAGCTGTGCGTGAAGCAGGGCTGGCTCACGCAATCCGGTCAGGCCGCGCTGTGCCTGCCCAATCAGGTCAGCCTCGAAATTCGCGGCCAAACGACTGTCTATGACACCCTCGGTTATTGAATTGCCGGTCCATGCTGACGACCGTCGCATCGCGCGGCTGGCCGCGCTGGCGATTGGCCTCACGCTCGCAGAAGCCGCGCTGCCGAGCCCGATACCCGGAGTCAAACCCGGGCTTGCCAACATCGTCGTGCTGCTGGTGGTGCTGCAATACGGTTGGCGTGCTGCGGCCTGGGTGTCGGGCTTGCGCGTGCTCGCTGGCGGCATTCTGCTGGGCAGCCTGTTCGCTCCCGGCTTCTGGTTATCGGCTGCCGGCGCGCTCGTCAGCCTGTCTGTATTGGCGCTGGCGCGCCATCTTCCCGAACGTCATTTCGGTCCCGTCAGCCTGTCGGTTCTGGCTGCGTTTGGCCACATTGGCGGCCAGCTC
>JBBQDI010000067.1:0-7193 GCA_038319505.1 Burkholderiales bacterium | reverse complement strand
CCCCTGTGACGGCGACCAGCCACGCATCTGTGAAAACAGGGACAGGAGGTCAGTATTGCTCGACACCATGCGGCGATACCACTGGGCGAACTTCGCGAGGCGTTCCATCAATTCCTGCGGCAACATGCCCTCAGCTTCCATGAGCACACCATCATCCCGGAAGCGGCAAACCGCCGTCACGCCATCAAGTACCAGAATTTTTCTCAACGACATACGCGCACCTCAGGCTGACTGTACGGCATTGAATGTGGCTTCGTAGTCGGCATCGCGGTTGCGCACGACAACGCCACAGTTGCCATTGACGACCACCGACCATTCCAGTCCCACTACTGAAAAACCCTTCAGCGGCAAATAACCGGCCTGCCCGGTCATGGCTTCCCAGCCGCGCGCCTCCATACCGGCGATAGCCTGATTGGCAACACACGAGCGCGCCAGCAAATCGAGCACCTGCGGGGTCAGCTCGGTCCCTTCACGCAACATATGTGATTGCAGATCCCCCTTGTCGCTGTATGTAAACGCTGCCAATGCGCCAGGCAAATCCATCATTTTGTCCAAATTCATATTCTCTCCCCTAATTCCTATCCAATTTCAGTACAAGGCTTCCTTGGTATCTCCGCCCAGTTTTGCATACAGATTAACCAGCAGATCATCTTGCACGTCGCCCACCTTGGCGCGCATGATGGTCATCACGTCGTTCAGTAACTCGTCACGATTTTCGATGAAGGCAAAATAATTGCCAACCACACACACCGTAACCTGCGCGCCCCGCACGATCCAGCCTTGCACCGGACGGCAGCCGCAATTTTCGGCAAAGGAATCAATTATTTCGGATTGCATGTTGACCGACAGTGTATTGCCACGGCACATGATCGATGCCATGCGTGCAAATTCGTCGGTGAGCGCGCCCTCATAGGTGTAGCGGTCACCCCGATACGCAAATTCTCCAGCGGCAATCACACCGGGGATACTCATGAGTTGCTTGATGATATGCATCGGATCCTTCCTTGATTTTGATTATGTCGGCGCGCACTGTGGCATATTGCCGCGCCAAGTCACAATATAGAGCCACCATGCACGACAACGCAATAGCCCTTCCCCCTGCTTCTTTTCTGGCACGCATCGCCGCCATGATCTATGAATCGCTCCTGGTCACCGCGGTGGTGTTCGTGGCGTCCTTCATCATCATTCCGGTCATAGGCGAAATGCACGCGCCCTGGCAGCGGCACCTGTATCAGGTCTATATCCTGGTTGTCCTGTTCGCCTATTTCAGTGCGTTCTGGCTGCGCAGCGGACAAACGCTGGCGATGAAAACCTGGCGCATTCGGCTGGTCAACCAGACCGGCGCGCCCTTGACGCTCAAACAGGCTGCGCTTCGGTTCGTGCTCGCTTTGCTGGGTTTGCTTCTGGCGGGCATGGGATTCTGGTGGGCCCTGTTCGACCGCGACCGGCAGTTTTTTCACGACCGTATCGTCGGCACCCGCCTGATACGCGTGCCCCGCAAAGCATGACGGCATGAACTGGCACGCGCATCTGCAGGATCGCTTGCTGGAGATGCACCCTCCCAGCGTGTGCGCACTGGATGCGTCCGCCCTCCGCCTCGCCAGCAGCGTGTTGCCCCACTCATCCGTCAGCATGCTCGGCACGCCACCCGATTCACCCTGCACGCTGGCGCTGGGTATTGACGTGCTGAACGAACTGGATGCGCCGCAATCCCGGCATTTGATCAATCAGACACGCCTCTATGCTGCACCGCGCATCCTGCTTGCCGCGCGATCGGATTGCGCCCTGGACGAGGAAGCATTTCGCGCACTTGGCTTCACGCTGTCCGCGACCGACCCGGCGGAAAACATGCGCATTTTTTACTACGATCTTGACACCTACAAAACGGTACCGGACTGGCTCAATTCCCGCCACTGGGCCAATCCGGAACGCTGGGAGCCCTAAAGGACTCCGACTTTCTACGAGCTAAAGCACGTGAAATATCGTATGCCCTAAAGGATCGCAATGCCCCTTGTGGGTACTCCGATCCACTATACGCTGAAGCACATGTGGAATCGTATGCCCTAAAGGACTCAAGCTGAATCTGTGCTGACCTGGTCGCGCGCAAAGGTTAGTTGCAACACGCACATGATGATCCGACTCCACCAACCAGACTGACGCGGCTTCGCCATCCTGCTGCACCACCAGTCCGAGGTACGGGCACAAAATGATGGCACGTCAGACCAATGTCGTCCTGGCTCGATTAAACATGGCGCACGGTTAGCCCCGTGTTCAGTCAAATGTTTTCGCGCAGCCGTTGTAGTGCGCGTGTCAGGTGGTTGCCCAACTGGTCCAGATAGTTGCCGCGCTTGGGCATGTAATCCTGCGCACCTGCATCCATGAATTGAACCACGCTTGCCTCATCGTCTGCCCCTGCGACAATCACCACCGCAATATCCAGATTGTTGCGTCGCACATGCAGCAGCACGTCCAGACCGCTACCATCCTGCAACCACATATCAAGCAGCAATACGTCACAGCATGCGCTGCCGAGTTTTCCGATTGCTTCCTGCACACTTTCGGCTGTGTCCCATTCGAGGCCAGGAATTTGTTTCAGCAACGCGCGTCGGGTGAGATCACAGTCGAATGGATTGTCTTCGACATACAGCAACTTCATGCTTGCATCCCGCTGTTCAACTCGAGGAAAAAAGTGGCGCCTTGACCCGGTGTACTTTCAGCCCACACCCGGCCGTCAAGTCGCTCGGCAGCACGCGCCGACAACGCGAGGCCAATACCGGAACCACCCTGCTCGTCTTCGCTCGGCAGCCGATAAAATAGTTCAAAAATGCGGTCGTGAAAGCGCATGTCAAATCCCACCCCATTGTCATTCACCGCAAATCGATAGCCGCGTGCGTGTCTGCGACCCTCGATGTGTATGCGGGCCGGCGGGCCATTGCGCGAAAACTTCAAGGCATTGGACACAAAATTGCGCAGAATCTGGACCAGGCCTTCGCGGTCACATTCCAGCATGCCAGCCTCGATATCCAGTTCCAGTTCGACGCCGTCGCGCAGTTGCGAGTCGAACTCGCTGACCACCTGCTGCACCAACTTCTTGACCTCGGTGCGGACAGGTTTCAGCTGCCGCATCTGCACGTACGAATACGCCAGAATATCCTCCATCATCTGGCCCATGCGCTGGCTGGCGGCCACAATCGAATCAACGCATTCACCCGCTTCGGCGGGCAGGCTGCTGCGATATTCGGTCAACAGCAGCCGGCTGTATCCTTCGATGCCGCGCAAGGGCGCCTTGAGGTCGTGCGATACCGAGTAGGCAAACGATGCCAGATTGCGGTTGGCATGTTCCAGCGCCTGCGTGCGCAATTTGCACCGCACTTCAAGTTCACGCTGGATCGCTTTTTGTGCGGTCAGATCGCGCAGGGTCAACGAGAAATATTCCGGACTTCCCTGAGCGTCGTGGTGCGCCAGTGCCACCACCGACACCGGCACCGCGTGGGCTGTGTCTTCATGCAACACGGCTTCACCGGTCCAGCGCCCTGCACCACGCAGCGCGGGCAGAATCTCTGTTTCGAGAAGCGTCGTGGTCTGTTCACCCCACAAGTCGCGGCGGCGATAGCCCGAAATATCTGCCTGTTCCGACAATCCCAACAGCTTCCGACCTGCCGGGTTCAACTGGATCAGTTGACCACTCGGCGCCAGGATGGCGACCATGTCAGGGGTGGCCTCGACAATGCGGGTGAGCCGCTCGCGTCCCGCCTCCACACGCTGATAGCGGTCCTGCGACAAGGCCATGGCGGCAAAGTCGCCCATCGATCCGGCAAAGGCCTGGTCTTCATCACGCCAGGCACGGGGATCACCCACATGTTCGTGGCACACCACGCCGACCATTTCACCGTCAAGCCAGATGGGCGCGCTCAACAAGGACGTAATCTTCTGGGGTTTGAGATAGCGCTCGGCGAGTTCGGCCGTCACGGGGTCGTGCAGTGCATCGCTCACTGCCAGCGTGTGGTTGTCCGCCAGCGCAGCGAAATATGCAGGATATTGAGATCCACTCAAGGACTGGGCAGGCTCGATCAAGCCATTTCGACTGTCAAATTGACACACGCAGTCGAGCACCTGATGGTCCGCTTGCAGGCGCCAGACGCCGACTCGCCCCACTTCCATGTAACCCGCCGCAACTTCGGCCAGCCGACCCATCTGGCGAGACAGCTGTCCTGATTGCCAGTCTGAACTGGTCGCAATATCGCGGATCGCGCGGTTGTAATCAATTGTATTCATGCAAACCGGCATAGCCAGTGAAACGTCTCATGGTGACGCCCCCATTTGATCATTATTTTTTATTTACGCTGGTTCATTCTAACCATAGTCAGGCTTCCACCACCAGCAATCATTCGGACAAAATTTGCGTATCCATGATGCCCGGGCCATCGGTTACACTGACTTCTGCCTTGCTAGAGTCCGACACCATGAAATTCATCCCTCACAACGATCTTGAAGAACAATTGGCCGCCGTCCATGCCGGCACGCTCGATCCCGAGACATTCGTGCTGCGCCTGCTCGATCAACAGCTGTTCATGCCTGTGCGCGACGAAAAAAATCCCATTATGGGATTCCAGCGCTCAACCCAGGCCGAACCGCTCATTATTGAAGATGAGGAAGGCGAGCGCGTTCTGCTGGTGTTCTCCAGCCCTGAACGCGCCAAGCCATTTGTCGAGCATCATCCTGAATTTACCGGCGGCATTCTGACCGAATTGTCCTGGTTGCTGCGCCGTATCGGTGGCGGCGTACCGATCGCGCTCAATCCGGGCTGGGACATCGGCATGGACTTCGACGCTGACATGACGGCTCAATTGCTCGCGCAGCTTCCCCCCGAGCGCCCGGCCTGACGCATCACCCTCCCTGCCCGCTTTCATGCTTTCCGAACCGGCACTCACCGCTTTTCGTTCTGCTCTGGGAGCGGATCGTGTCTTTGTCGACACCGCCACACGATCCCTGTATGCCCAGGACGAAACTCCGCGTCATGTCGAGCCTGACGCCGTGCTGTTCCCGACTTCGCACGACGAGGTGGCCGCGCTGGTTCGCATCGCATTCGAACACCACATTGCCCTGACGCCGCGCGGTGCCGGCTCCGGCAACGTGGGCGGCGCCCTCCCCGCGCCGGGCAGCGTTGTGGTCAGCTTCGAATGCATGCGGCAGGTGCTCGAATTTGATCCGGCCAACCGGCTCATCGTGGTTGAACCCGGCGTCGTCACCGAGGAGATCGACCGCATCGCACGCGACGCCGGGTTGTTTTATCCGCCCGACCCGGGCAGCAGCGCCTATTGCCGCATTGGCGGCAACCTCGCCATGAACGCCGCCGGGCCGCGCGCCATCAAGTATGGCGTCACCCGCGACTACGTCCTCGGGCTGCGCGCCGTCACCGGCAGCGGGCAGGAGATCCGCACCGGGTGTCGCACCACCAAGGGCGTCACCGGCTACGACCTCACGCGCCTGCTGGTCGGTTCCGAAGGCACGCTTGCGCTCATCACCGAAGCCACCTTGAAACTGCTGCCGGCGCCGGAAGCCGTCGCCACCCTGCGCGTGTGTTACGCCAGCAACCGAGCTGCGCTCGATGCCGTCAGCCGCGTCATGCGGCAGTCAGTCATGCCCTGCGCACTCGAATTCATGGATCATCGTGCCATCGAAGTCCTTCGACCGACCGGCGCGACAGATGAGCTGCCGCCCGGCACGCAGGCATTGCTGATGGTTGAGGCCGATGGCAGCCCGGCAGACTTGCCACGCCAGATCGCTGCACTTGAACAAGCCCTGGTCGGCGAAGGCATGCTCGACCTGCGCAGCGGCTTTACACGCGAAGACATCACGCGGCTGTGGACGGCACGCAAATCACTGTCGAAGGCCGTCAAGCGCATCGCTCCGCTCAAGATCAATGAAGATGTCGTGGTACCGGTGTCGCAACTGGCCGATTTCGTCGACTTCCTTGATCACACAGCGCACAACAATCAACTGGCTGTGGTTTCGTTCGGTCATGCCGGAAATGGCAACCTGCACATCAACCTCATGGTGCACCCGGACGATTCAGATGAAATGGCACGCGCCCACAGCGCGCTCGAGGTCATCATGCATCGTGTTCTGGCAGTAGGCGGCACGCTCTCGGGCGAGCATGGCATCGGTACCGAGAAGCGCCGTTTTGTCCCGCAAGAAATCGACCCCGCCACGCTGGCCTTGATGCACAGCATCAAGCAGCAGTTCGATCCCCTCCATCTTCTGAACCCGGGCAAGCTTTTTCCCGATTAATGTCGCTGCGGATGCTTTACAAGCAAGCGATGCCTGTATAGAATGCGCGGCTTCGTTGGGGGTATAGCTCAGCTGGGAGAGCGCTTGCATGGCATGCAAGAGGTCAGCGGTTCGATCCCGCTTACCTCCACCAACTAACAGGAAGCACGATGCACAAGCTTGGCGTCATCACCACCCTGCTGGGGTTGATACTGAGCATCGTCGGACTGGTTGTAGGATTTTGGAAAATGTTGCATGGCGGTGATAACGCTGAAGTCTGGCTTTCACTGATCCCATTGGGATTCGTCGGTTTGTTTCTCGGCGTTACCATGACCCAGCTTTCCAGGAAGCAGTAGAAGCAGTAAAGGCGCAAGCCTGAGTCGTAGCAGTTGACGGGTCACACCGTCGTCCGGGTCCCCATCGTCTAGAGGCCTAGGACATCGCCCTTTCACGGCGGTAACCGGGGTTCGAATCCCCGTGGGGACGCCACAATCCTTTCAGGGTTGTGACAAAAACTATATCGAATGACACGCACTGCAACGATGCAGTGGCGTTTTGTCGCGTCCATTGTTTGGTGCCCCGAAGACGAATCGAACGTCCGACCTACCCCTTAGGAGGGGGTCGCTCTATCCACTGAGCTACCGGGGCATGGCGCGCATTCTACCGAATCCCGCATGGATTACCGAACAGCCCGCGTGCTCGCGGGTTTATGATTCACCCATCACTCATTGCTTCTACGGAAACCAGATGACGAAAATAATACTCGGCGCACTCGCCGTATTGTTAGTGCTGGGCAGCGCGGTTTTTTGGATGCTCAGACCCGGCGCCCACCGGGAAGAAGGCAGCCAGGCGCCCGGTTTCGAGTTGCTCGATCAACACGGCCAGACGCATCGGCTCAGTGACTACGCAGGGCGGTGGCTGGT
>JBBQDI010000066.1:0-7252 GCA_038319505.1 Burkholderiales bacterium | reverse complement strand
AGGATCTTCGCCACGTCCATGACAAAGAAATGCACGGCCGCGCCCAGCTGTGTTGCGGGCTCCAGTCCGGCCATGCGATAGACCAGCAGGTTGGCAAAAGCGTCGAACATTATTGCGCCTCGAACTCGATGAACGCGCGGTTCATGTTGGCCCGGTGCAGGCCAGCGTAATTTTCAAGCTGGCTGAATGCGGGCATGTCTGCATAACGGTCAAGGGTTACGTCCATCGGTTCCATCTCCCGGGCAGCAGCGCCCACCTTGGATGCCAGAAATTCATAGTAGTCGCCGGTTTCGCGCTGCGCCTTGGCGAGGTCGCAGACACGGCCGTGGCCGGGGACGATATGCGCAGGCTTCAATGCCGCCAGCGCGTGAAAAGCATTCAGGCTGTTCTTCACGCTGGACCAGGGCAGCACGCCCAGCAGACGATCCACAAACACCAGGTCGCCACTGAATAGCACGCTGTGTTTGGGCAGCCATACCCAGGCATCACCCGGAAAGTGGGCATCGGTATATTTCAGTATCAGCGTCTCGCCGCCCAACTCCACGGTAGCGGAATCGCCCGCGAGGGTTTTGGATGCCGGCCGCGGTTGGGTGCCCTGCATGCGTTCGCCGAGCTGTCGCGTCAGGCCTTCCATGTGCTGTGCCGCATAGTCAGCCTGTGTCGCAGCGGTGCGGCGCAGGGCGATGACCTCGGCGCCCTGGCCGGCAAAATAATCGTTGCCCAGCCAGCGGTGATCCTGGCTGCCCGTGTTGATGACCCAGCGCACCGGCTGGTCCGTCACCTTGACGATGGCAGCGGCGATTTTCTCGGCGCCCAGGCGGCTGACGCCGGAGTCGATCAGGATCACCCCTTTGGGGGTGACGACAAATCCGAAATTGGCATTGAGACCGTCGTTCTCCGGGCTGCGCTGGCCCAGCGGGCCAATCAGAGCGTAGACGTTATCGACGACCTTTTCGGCCGTGGGCTGGAACGTGTCGGCTGCAGAGGCTGACAGGGCAAAAACAAAGAGAAGCGGCGCAAGCAGGAGTCGCATGGGTTGATTCCTATTTGAGGCGGTAGCCGGCATGGCAGGCCACGCATTGCGTAGTGATCTGGCTCAGCGCCCCGATGGCGCGGGGAAGGTCGCGCGTTACACCGGCCTCCTGTGCAGTCACGGCAAAGCGGCTGGCCGCCTGATGCATGGCCGTGCCGGTATCCTGCATGCCCTTCGGCATGAAGCCGGCCATGTGACTTGCGCCGTGGGCTTCAAGCGAACTCATGCCGATGCGCTTTTCGGCGACGTCGGCTGCGGCTTCGTATTTTCCGGCAGACAACAGGGTCTGGATTTCGTTGATGGCACGCAGATGGTCACGCATGTTCGCGCGCATGTGATCCTGCATCATCGCCGGCATCTCGATCGCGATGCGCGTGTCGCCCTCAGCGGCGAAGGCCAGGGGCGCTGACAAGAGTCCAGCGAGAACAAGCGGTATGAGCAGACGTGTATGCATGATGTTTTTCCGTTGAATTGATCAAGTTTGCCGGATGGGCAAGCCGCTTTCGTACCAGCCCTTGCTTTGGTTGACGACCTTCACCACCAGCAGCATCACCGGCACTTCGATCAGCACGCCGACCACTGTTGCCAACGCTGCGCCGGACTGAAAGCCGAACAGCGCAATCGCTGCGGCCACTGCGAGTTCGAAAAAGTTGGAGGCGCCGATCAGTGCCGAGGGGCAGGCCACGCTGTGCTTTTCACCGACCTTGCGATTGAGCCAATAGGCTAGCGCCGAATTGAAGAACACCTGTATCAGTATAGGCACGGCGAGCAACGCGATGATCAGCGGTTGCCTTATGATCGCCTCGCCCTGAAACGCGAACAGCAGCACCAGCGTCGCCAGCAGCGCCAGGATCGAGGCGTGACCGAGCTGCGCCATCACCGCATCGAATACCGCCAGCCCGCGTTTCATCAGCAGCGTGCGCCAGATCTGCGCCAGGATCACCGGGATCACGATGTACAGCACCACCGAGGTGAACAGCGTGTCCCACGGAACCACAATGGCCGACAACCCGAGCAGCAGACCGACGATGGGGGCGAAGGCGACGATCATGATGGCGTCGTTGAGCGCCACCTGCGACAGCGTGAAATACGGATCGCCGCCGGTGAGCCGGCTCCACACGAATACCATCGCGGTGCACGGCGCAGCAGCCAGCAGAATCAGGCCTGCAACATAGCTGTCGAGTTGTTCCGCTGGCAGGTAGGGCGCAAACCAGTGACGGATGAACAGCCAGGCCAGCAGCGCCATGGAAAACGGTTTCACCGCCCAGTTGACGAACAGCGTGACGCCGATGCCTTTCCAGTGCGATTTCACCTGATGCAGCGCGCCGAAGTCGATCTTCATCAGCATCGGGATGATCATGATCCAGATCAGCAGGCCGACCGGAATATTGACCTGCGCCACGTTCATGCGCCCCAGCACCTGAAACGGTGCCGGCAGCAACTGACCCAGCAACACGCCGGCGACGATACACAGCGCCACCCACAGCGTGAGCCAGCGCTCGAACACGCTCATCGGCGCGCCAGCTGCGCGTTTGGCGGTGGTTTCGCACTGTGCGCTCACGCTGCGTACTCAATTAAATTTGGCGCGCTCATGATGCGCACGCCATTGATTTCGATCTGCTCATGCCAGATGCAACGCCTGTTTGACTGCGGCAACCAAGCGCGTGCGGATGTCGTCACGCACCGCGATGAAGCTCTCCAGCGGCTCGCCGTGCGGATCGTGGAACGGCAGGTGAATGGCCGGGATCGGTTTCGGAAATATCGGGCAGGCTTCCTTCGCGTTATCGCACACCGTCACCACCAGATCGATGTCTTCGCTCATCACCGCGTCGATATCCTTGGGATGCAGCCCGTCGGTCGGCAGACCTGCATCTTTCAACGCGGCAATCGCGCCATCGGCCACCTTGGGCTGCGGCCGGGTGCCGGCGGACAACGCGCGCACCCGGCCGGCCAGGTCATGATTCAGCAGCACTTCGGCCATTTGCGAACGACAGGAATTACCGGTGCACAGCACCAGCACGGTATGGATTTTTTCAGACACGATAGATCCTAGAAGAAAAATTCAGATTAGAGGAAAGGCTTGATCAAGCCGTCATTGCGAGGAGCGTGGCGACGAGGCAATCCAGAAACGCCAGCCATCCAATTCGCTGGATTGCTTCGTTTCACTCGCAATGACAAGCTTGAGAACATATCGGCGCATTCAGGAACAGCAGCCGGAGGCCGGCTTGGACTTGACCGGGATGCTGCCTGAAATCTTGGCCACGGCGGGTTCGGGCACACAGCAAGCGTCTTCCGCCTGACTCCCAAACACCGGGATGCTGTCGAGCGTGTGATAGGTTTCCCACGCGATGCCCTGCGGGTCGGTCGCCCAGTATTTGTCCGATTTGGCGTAGCAGCAGGCCGTGCCCATTTCTTCCACCACCTCGGTGTCCAGCTTGTGCAGACGCTCGCTCATCTCGGCCAGTTCGTCTGCCGATTCAACCTGCACGCCCAGATGGTTGAGGCCCGGCGTGGCACCCCGTGCCGAAATCGCGAAGTTCACGCGCGGGTCATCGATCATCCATTTCGCGTAGTCGTCCTTGGTGACGGTCGGCGCGGCGGCAAACATGGCGGAATAAAAGCGGATGCTGGCGGCCAGATCGTCGACCGCGACGTGTACATGCAGGCGTTTCATGCTGACTCCTTTTCGGGTGAACAGCTGGGTGAACAGACGGATGTGCAGGGGTTGCCGCCGCAACAGTTTTCGGTCAGAAATCCGAGCAGCGCGTTCATTGTGTCGAACTCGGCTGAGTAGATGACAAACCGCCCCGCCTGTTGCGACGACACCAGCCCGGCATGGCTGAGTTCCTTGAGGTGAAACGAAAGTGATGACGGCGGGATAGCCGTCAGTTCGCTGATCTTGCCCGCTGCCAGGCCGGCCGGACCCGCCTGAACCAGCGCGCGAAAAATGGCCAGGCGGGAATCCTGGGCGAGTGCAGCAAGGGCAGTGACGACGGTTTTTGTTTCCATGATTCAATGATATTTGAAATATAGAAATAAAAGCAAGCTATTTTTGGCCTGCCATGAACCCAGGCCTTATTCAGCCTGATTCAGTATTTGCAGCGCCACGGCCTCCGCCACCTTGATGCCATCCACGCCTGCCGAAAGTATCCCGCCCGCGTAGCCTGCACCTTCACCCGCCGGATACAGGCCCTTGACGTTGAGGCTCTGGTAATCGTCACCGCGCGTGATGCGGATGGGCGACGAGGTGCTGGTTTCGACGCCGGTGAGAACTGCATCCTTCATCGCAAAGCCCTTGATCTGTTGATCAAACGCCGGCAACGCTTCACGGATCGCCTCGATGGCGTAATCCGGCAAGGCGGATGCAAGGTCGGTGAGGTGCACACCGGGCGCGTATGAGGGTTCGACGCTGCCCAGGCGGGTGGACGGCTTGCCTTCAAGGAAGTCGCCGACCAGTTGCGCCGGTGCGTCGTAATTGCCGCCGCCCAGTTCAAACGCGTGCGCTTCCAGGGTGCGCTGCAGTTCCATGCCTGCCAGCACGTCGCCGGGATAATCCTCCGGCGTAATGCCGACCACGATGCCGGCATTGGCGTTGCGTTCGTTGCGTGAATACTGGCTCATGCCGTTGGTGACGACGCGCCCCGGTTCGGACGCGGCTGCCACCACGGTGCCGCCGGGACACATGCAGAAGCTGTAGACCGAGCGGCCGTTTTTGGCGTGATGCACCAGCTTGTAGTCCGCCGCGCCCAGCAGCGAATTGCCCGCATTCGGTCCCAGCCGGGCCTGGTCGATCAGCGACTGCGGATGCTCGATGCGAAAGCCGATGGAGAACGGCTTGGCTTCCATATGGACGCCGCGCGCATGCAGCATCTCAAAGGTATCGCGCGCGCTATGACCCAGCCCAAGGATGACGTGGTCGCTATGCAGCGTCTCGCCGCTAGCGAGCACCACACCACGGATATGTTTACCCTTGGGTGCGTCCTCGATCAACACATCGGTCACGCGCTGCTGAAAGCGGATTTCACCGCCCAGTCGCTCAATCGCGTGGCGCATGGCTTCAACCACGCCGACCAGACGAAAGGTGCCGATGTGCGGCTTCGACACATACAGGATTTCTTCCGGCGCGCCCGCCTTCACGAACTCGGACATCACCTTGCGGCCGTAATGCCGGGCATCCTTGATCTGGCTATAGAGCTTGCCGTCGGAAAACGTGCCCGCGCCGCCCTCGCCGAACTGCACGTTGGATTCAGGATTGAGCGTGTGTTTGCGCCACAAATCCCAGGTGTCTTTCGTCCGCTCACGCACCGCCTTGCCGCGCTCCAGCACGATCGGCCTGAAGCCCATCTGCGCCAGTACCAGCGCGGCAAAGATGCCGCAGGGACCAAAGCCGACCACCAAGGGCCGCGAGGACAACACGTCCGGCGCGTGGCCGACCAAGCGATAGGCCATGTCGGGCGTCGGCGCAATATTGCGATCCTTGCGGAACTGCTGCAGCAAGGCCGCCTCGTTGTTGACTTCGATGTCGACCGCATAAATCAGCAACATCGCATGTTTTTTACGCGCGTCGACACTGCGCTTGAAAATGCTGACGCTCAACAACGCGTCGTCCTTGAGTGCAAGCCGTTGCAGAATCGCCGCGCGCAAGGCGTCGGGTGGATGGTCGAGCGGCAGTTTGAGTTCAGTCAGTCGCAGCATGATGTCGTGCTTCAGATTTGGCCAGCCAGATAATTCAACGCGCCCTGCCCCGCCACGTGTTCACTGGCAAAACAGGCCGTGAGCAGATAGCCGCCGGTGGGCGCGTCCCCGTCCCGAGTTGTGGCAGCGCGTATGTTCAATGACATTGATAATTCACCGGTCCTATCGTCACATGTCAGTCATGGAATTGAGTGACAGTGACAAATGCCCACTGATTCTGCTCGTGTCATTCAATGTTGGACGGCCCGATTTTACCCCGTCGAGCCCTCCCCCTCCGCCTCGCACGCGGAGTGAGGCAGCCGCACCGGCGAATTTTTATGATGGCTGTCGGCGATTGAGCCAGTCCAGCACGCCCATCCCTGCGCACAGGCCAGTGGCGAAGCAGGCTGTGAGCAGATACCCGCCAGTTGGCGCCTCCCAGTCCATCATTTCACCCGCGACAAACACGCCCGGCAGTGCTTTCAGCATGAGGTTGTGATCGAGGCCGTCAAAGCACACGCCGCCTGCCGAGCTGATCGCTTCGGCGATAGGGCGGGTTGCGTGTACGGTGATCGGCAAGGCCTTGATCGTCGCCGCAAGCGTGGCAGAATCGGCAAATTGTTCCTGATTGAGCACCTCATGCAGCAAGGCCACCTTGACCCTGGAAATGCCGAGGCGGCTTTTTAAATGACTCGAGACCGACCGCGATCCACGGGGATGACTGACTTCTGCCAGCACCTGCCCAGCGTCGCGCCAGGGCACCAGATCAATCGTGAATGTGGCGCTGCCGTTAGCATTCAGGTACTCGCGCAGACGCTTTGAGAACGTGTAAATCAGGCTCCCTTCCACGCCATGCGCACTGATCACCATTTCGCCTTGCCGCTGCTCGGTGTTGCCCTGTGCGTCGGTAAACGTCAGCGCTACCGATTTGAGCGGCGCACCGGAAAATTTATCGCGCAGGTGCGCACTCCACGCCACCTCAAAGCCGCAATTCGCACTTTGCAATGGCGCAATCTCTATTCCTTGAGCCTTCAACAACGGTCCCCAGGCAGCATCCGATCCCAATTGCGGCCAGCTGGCGCCACCCAGCGCCAGCACCGTTGCGTGCGGCTTGATCGAAATGTTGCCGCCTGGACTATTCAGCAGCAATGCGCCGTCTGCATCCCAACCGAGCCAACGATGTCGTACGTGCAGGCGCACACCAGCGGTGCGAAGGCGATGCAGCCAAGCCCGCAGTAACGGCGCGGCTTTCATCTGCGTGGGAAATACCCGGCCTGAGCTGCCGACAAAGGTATCGATTCCCAGGCCGTGTACCCATGACCGCAAGGCACTCGGCGGCAGCCTGTCGAGCAATGCTTGCAGCTGTGGCTGACGATCGCCATAGCGGGTGCAAAAGGTTTCAAAGACTTCGCTGTGGGTGATATTCAACCCGCCCACACCAGCCCGCAAAAACTTGCGGCCGAGCGATGGCATGGCATCGTAAACATCGACCTGCACGCCCGCAATACCAAGCACTTCAGCGGCCATTAGACCAGCCGGGCCCCC
>JBBQDI010000065.1:0-7307 GCA_038319505.1 Burkholderiales bacterium | reverse complement strand
TTGGCCCAATCTACCTGGCTTCTGATTTGGCGTAAGGGTTGGCAGCCGCATTTCCGCATCATTCAGGCCGTTGAGCATGCTGCCCTGACGCAATTGCAGGACGGCGCATCGTTTGCCCAGGTGTGTGCTGCGTTGAGCGAGCAGTTTTCCGACCAGGAAGCCGCCAGCGTGGCTGCCGCAAGCCTTCGCACCTGGCTGCAGGATGCGTTGATTGTAAAATTGACAGGCGTGCAAGCCTGAGAAATCAATGCTTTGTCGGGTGCGGCATCAGCTTGTCGATATAGGCAATCGATACCGCTGACGCAATGAAAGCCATGTGAATGATGGTCTGCCACATCAGCACCTTGTCAGTCAGGTTGGGCGCGTTGATGAAGGTCTTCAGCAGGTGGATCGATGAGATGCCGATGATGGCGGTGGCCAGTTTGACCTTCAGTACGTTGGCGTTGACGTGAGACAGCCACTCGGGCTCATCCGGGTGACCTTCCAGATTAAGGCGCGAAACGAAGGTTTCGTAGCCGCCGATGATGACCATGATCAGCAGGTTGGAGATCATTACCACGTCGATCAGGCCCAGCACGATGAGCATGATCTTTTCTTCGGTGAGGGTGAAGGTGCCGACAACCAGATGCTCCAGTTCCACCATGAAGTGCACTACATAGACGAGTTGCGCACCGATTAGCCCCAGATACAGGGGTACTTGCAGCCACCGGCTGCCAAACAGGATGGTGGACAGGAGCTTGTTGCGTGTCGCAACGGGTTGAATGATTTCTGGATTCATGCGTTCAGGGTGCCAAAGGAATTGAAGGACGTAGCGCAACATTCATTAACGTTAACGCGCTATAGGACATAACGCGCGAGATCTTCACGCGCGGCGAGGGCGGCAAGACGGGTGGTAACGGCTTCCGCGTCAATCAGGTGTTCACCGGTGACGTCGCCGGCATCGAAGGAAATATCCTCCAGCAACTTTTCCATCACCGTGTGCAGACGTCGCGCGCCGATGTTTTCGGTGCGCTCGTTGACCTCGTAAGCAATCTCGGCAAGTCGACGGATGCCATCGTCGGTGAATTTGAGGGTCACACCTTCAGTCGCCATCAGGGCTTCGTACTGACGCGTCAGGCAGGCATCGGTCGAGGTCAGGATTTGCTCGAAGTCTTCCACCGATAGTGCCTGCAGTTCGACGCGGATCGGTAAGCGTCCCTGTAATTCCGGGATCAGGTCGGATGGCTTGGACAGGTGGAACGCACCGCTGGCGATGAACAAGATGTGGTCGGTTTTCACCATGCCGTACTTGGTCGACACGGTGGTGCCTTCGATCAAGGGCAGCAGATCACGCTGGACACCTTGGCGAGATACGTCGGTGCCGTGGGCATCGCTGCGGGTGGCGATCTTGTCGATCTCGTCCAGAAATACGATGCCGTTCTGCTCAACCGCTTCAAGCGCCTGTTGCTTGGTGTCTTCTTCGTTGATCAGCCTGCCGGCTTCTTCCTCGGTCAGCAGCTTGAACGCTTCGCGCACTTTCAGTTTGCGACTCTGGCGGCGGCTTTGCCCCACATTCTGGAACATGCCCTGCAGCTGCTGAGTCAGGTCTTCCATCCCGGGCGGGGTGAAGATTTCCATGCTGGGGCTGGCCACTGCGAGTTCGATCTCGATTTCCTTGTCGTCGAGTTCGCCTTCGCGCAGCATCTTGCGGAAGCGTTGGCGCGCTGCACCTTCCTCGCGCGGCGGCTCGGTTTCGACCGAACCGGTGCTGCGTGGCGGTGGAAGCAGCACATCGAGAATGCGTTCTTCTGCGGCTTCTTCGGCACGAAACTGCACCTTGGAGGTGGCCTGTTCGCGCGTCTGCTTGATCGCGGTTTCCATCAGGTCGCGGATGATGGTGTCGACGTCGCGGCCGACGTAGCCCACCTCGGTGAACTTGGTCGCCTCGATCTTGATGAAGGGTGCATTGGCGAGCCGCGCCAGGCGTCGTGCGATTTCGGTTTTACCCACTCCGGTCGGGCCGATCATCAGGATGTTTTTCGGGGTGATTTCCTGGCGTAAGGGCTCACTTACCTGCTGGCGGCGCCAGCGATTGCGTAGTGCAACCGCTACCGCGCGTTTGGCTGCGGCCTGACCAACGATGTGTTTGTCGAGTTCGTGAACGATTTCTTTGGGAGTCATGGCGAGGGTGAAGCGTTGAGTGGGTTGAGCCGTAGAACTGCCGACTCAACTCACAGGGTTTCGATCACGTGGTTCTGATTTGAATAAATACAGATATCCCCCGCAATGGTGAGGCTCTTTTTGACAATTTCAACCGGGGACAGGTCGGTGTTTTCCAATAATGCGCGGGCGGCGGATTGGGCAAACGCGCCGCCGGACCCGATGGCGGCGATGCCGAGTTCCGGGTCCAGTACATCGCCATTGCCGGTAATGATGAGCGAGTGTTCAAGATCGGCCACCACCAGCATGGCTTCGAGCCGCCGCAGCATGCGGTCGGTACGCCAGTCCTTGGCGAGTTCGACCGCGCTGCGCAGCAGATGCCCTGAGTGCTTTTCGAGCTTGGATTCAAAGCGCTCGAACAACGTGAAGGCATCGGCAGTGCCGCCAGCAAAGCCGGCCAGGACCTTTTCCTGATACAGCCGCCGTACCTTGCGTGCGGTGGCTTTGATGACAATGTTGCCAAGCGTGACCTGACCATCGCCGCCAAGGGCTACGACGGCGCCGCGCCGGACAGACAGTATTGTGGTGCCGCGATATTGTTCCATGGGACTGATTATAAATGACGCTCAGCTTAGGTCAGGTGGTTTGGCTCGCAGCTCGTGCCAGTAGAATTATGCGAAGGCCGGTCAGAGTCCGCCGCCGAGCATCGCCTCTTCGCTTGATTGAGTCGGCGAGTGTCGCTACTGCGGGAATTCGGATAAAGGCGTGGATTGAGTAATACGCTATCGAGCCAGCGCGCCATGCCATTGTGGCGCGCGCAGCCTGGGCAATCAAGGCATCGGACAGGCTGCCGGGATTAATCGGGGTGGCGCGGTACGAGCTGTGCCAGCTGATCGATGCCCATGACGCGAAATAGTTCGTGAATGAGCGCGTTGTGTCCACGCAAGGTGATGGATTTGCCGCTGCCCAGGCATTGCATCAGCACGCTGATGAACTGGCTGACACTGCCGTAATGGACGCGGGTGACCTGCGTCAGATCGACCAGCACTTCGTTGTGAGTAGTGGCATAGCTGACAATCTGCTGCAAGACGCTGTCGTTGCTGGGGGTGATTTCACCGCTCAGCTGGAGGGCGTCATCGCGTGGTTCGGCGGGAGCGGCCTGCACCACTTCTGCGGCCTGTACCTCGCTCCAGGACGGCGGCGAGACTTCAAAGCGCACCGCGTAGTCCACTGCCAGATTCTCGAAATTATCCTGTTGCCCGAGTGTTTGATACAACTCCAGCAGCAGCAACCAGTGTGCCGCGCGGCTGAGGGTGGCCCGGTTGAGATCCTGCAGCAGTGAGATCAGGCGGTCGACACCGCTTACTTTCATTTTGCGTTTGGCCTTGATGGCGTTGCTCAGAATCTTGGCACACTCGGCTGCGCCTGATTCGTCGACCATTTCGATATGTGAAAAATCGATATGCATCACGGATTTTTTGTCAGTGGCCGCGATGCCCTCCTTCAGGGTCGCAGCCGCATTTTTGTCAAGCAGACCAGGCAATTCCAAACTGGTGGCTTGTGCCTGCTGCGCTTGTTGCTGTTTTGCCGCCCCATTGCCGTTCGTTTTTTGCCAGACCGGTGGCGAGGTTTCATGTTGTATCGCGTATTCCAGTGCCAGTTGCTCAAATTCCTTTTCGCGGTTCTGGATGCAGTACAGATCAAACAGCATATGCCAGGCGCGGCGATCCTTGGTGGTCAAAAGATCCTTCAGCAAGCGCTCGGCCACTTCATTCTGTCCGCTGGCGTACAGAATGGCCGCTTCGTCTACAGGCGATTGGGGTGCACCACTTGATTCTTCAACCACAATGCCACTGGCCCCCATGTCCATGGTCAACAGGGTTTCAGTAGGGGGTGCTTTGGGAGCAGACGCCTCCGCCGGCTTGTTCGCGGGGCTGGGTGTCTTGTCCTTGCTTTTTTTGAAAAACGGAAGAGCCACGGAAATGAGGAGCTAAGGTCAGGGATCGGTGATGGATACTAGCGCTGTCGCCCGATTGCAGCAACCCGTAACCCGTTTCCGATGAGCAGGGAAACCACAGCCAGCGAGATGACAATCGCGGGACCTGTAGGCCAGTCGAACAGCGCGGACAAGGCCAGCCCAGCCGCATAGGCCAGTGCACCGAGTGCCCAGCCAATCAACAAGCCTGTGCGGGCGGATCCTTTGCGTACCGCCAGCGCGGGCAGGATCAGGCTGGCAAACACCAGGTACACACCCACGAGTTGAACCGAAGCGGTGATGGCCAGCGCAAAGATCAGATAAAACCCCAGCCGTCCCAGGCGTTCCCTACGCAGCAGCCAGAAGCCAAGCAAAAGTGCATAGACCCCAGCAATCTGGACCAGCTGGGATGTCCCCACCCAGAGGATTTGCCCGGTCAGCAGTTCGCTCAGATGTTCACCCCCGTGTGGATCACCCGAGAGCAGCAATACCGCCAGGCTTGCCGCGACGACGAAAGCCGATCCGATCAGCGCTTCCTGGATATCGGGCCAGCGCGCTTCGCACCATGCCAGAAACGCGGCGCCAGCCAGTGCAGCGCTGGCCGCGGCAAGCTGAGTTTGCCAGCCCTGGGTCTCCCAGCCCAGCGTGTGGGCGGCGATTACGCCGAGCACGGCAATTTGGGCAATGGCGAGGTCAAGAAAAATGATCCCGCGCGCCAGTACCCTGCGTCCCAGAGGTACGTGCGTGGCGAGGACGAGGAGGCCGGCGATGAACGGCCAGCCGAGGAGCCTCAGATCGAGTGCGGCCCAATTCATCGCGCGGCTTTCAGCATTTGTTCAAGGCTGTCGTCGAACAGGCCGAACAGGTCACGGGCCCGCTCCGATCCGCCGACGGTAAACGGCAGCACGACGACCGGGATGCCGGCATGTTCCGCCAGCCATTCGGCCGGGCGCGGGCTCTGGTACGCGGCCCGCAGCACGGCCTTGGCAGGCGTGGCCTTGAGTTGCACGGCGATTTCGGCGAGGTGGCTGACGGTCGGCTCCACCCCGGGTTTGGGTTCCAGCACCGCGACCTGTTTCAATCCCAGCCAGTTTTCCAGATAGGGGAAAGCCTGGTGCTGGACCACGATGCTCATGCCCTTGAGCGGCGAGGCCTGCGTTTGCCAGCGTGCCATCGCGGCATTCCAGCGGCCATTGAAATCGGCGAGTCGCGCCCGGTAGGTGGCGGCATGGGCCGGGTCGATTTCTGCCAGACGCGCGCCGAGTGCCTGCGCCACGCGCGCAATGTTGCGCGGGTCGGTCTGGATGTGCGGGTTACCGGCGGCGTGGACGTCGCCTTGTGAGCGGTCCAGCACGTTGGGTTTTTCCAGCATTGCGACCTGGCGCGCGGCCTCGAAATACCCCGGCTGCCCGGGCTGGATCGCGGCGTTGCCCGACTGCCGCAGCAGCACTGGCAACCAGCCCACCTCGAGTTCGGCGCCGGTGCAAACGGCCAGGTCGGCGCGCCGCATCTGCGCGATCAGGCTGGGGCGTGCTTCGATATGGTGCGGGTCCTGGAAGGCCGTGGTGGCGGTGTAGACCTTGACGGCGTCGCCGCCGAGTTCGGTGGCCAGTGCGCCCCACTCGGGCTCGCAGGCAAACACGTTAAGGGTGGCATGGGCGAAGACGGGCCATGCGGCAAACAGAATGGCGAACAAGCGAAATGATTTCATGAGGTGTCCTTAAAAAGTGTGCGCGCCATGCGTGCCCAGGCTGAAGATGTATTGCACGTACCACTGGTTCTCGTCCTGGCCGACGCTGGCCCGGTCTTTCGTGTATTGCAGGCGCAAGCGGGTGAACTCGGAGGGCGAGTAATCGACCATCAGCGAGTGGCGGCTGGGCTGGTAATTGGGGCGAGGCAGGGTAGCGTTGTTGGAGCCGTAATCGCGTGAGCCCGGGTCGAGCAGGTCATAGCGATAACCGGCGCGCCAGTGCGCCATGAACTGGTAAACGCCCTGCGCATAGCCGCCGGTCTGGGTAGCCTGGTACGCCCCGAGGCTGCCTGCGCCACACAAACCGCCCTCGCAGTTCAGGCTGCCGGTTTCCTCGCGGCGAAACACTTCGGCGGCAAACTTGAAATTGTTGACGGTGGCATTGCCCAGTGGCGCCCACTTCCAGACAAAGTCCGCCAGCCAGGTTTTGTTGTCGCCGGTGAATGCCGTGTTTGCAGCCACGTCGGCAAAGTCCGTCACGCTGCCGCTGCGTTCGTTCGCGCGGGTCGACAGATACGACACGCCACTGCGCCAACTGTGCGAATCGCCGACATCGCCGCCAACATGCCCATACAGCGCGTAGCTTCCGATGCCTGTCTTGTTGCGGTCGCTACCGGGAAAATTCGATCCGCGTCCGATCTCCGCGCCCAGTTCGGTGAAGCGCTCGGTCGGCGCGACCCATTTCAGTTGCAGGCCATCGTTGCCGTAGCCTTCGCCGAACAGCGCGTCATACATGAGGTTGTTGGTGGCGAAATCCCAGGCATGCGGGTGCTGCTCGTTCTGGTAGCCGATGCCGGAACGGAAGCGGCCGCCCTTGAGGGTCAGACCATGATCGAGTGCCAGTGACTGAAACCAGGCTTCTTCCACGCCGACCGTACCATCGTTCAGCACGGCATTGAAATAGCCTCGGAAATACGGGTCGATGTTGGCGGCCATAACCAGTTCGCTGTCGTCGACTGAAAATCCGCGTGTGGCATCGCCTGCCGCGCCATCGGGCAAAAAGCCGGTGACCTGGCGATTGGGCCGGTCTTGCAGGTGGGCATAACCGCCTTGCAGGATGAACGAGATCTCGGGGTTGAAACTATTGCTGGCAGCTTGTCCAGTTTCGACCTGAGGGGCTGCGCTGACGGCTTGGGGCGGGGTGTTCGCGGCGCTGGTTTCGGCCGCCTGTACGCGTGCTTCCAGCGCCTGGATGCGCGTCTCGTAAGCTGTCTTTATTTGCTTGATTTCGGCGCGTAGCGCGTCGAGGTCGGCGTCGGCATGCGCCGGGAAGGCGGCCGCAAGCGCGGCCGCCATAAGTAGGGGACGTAACATGATCGAACTCCGTCAATGTGAGATGAACGCCCGCGCAATCGGTCGCGTGGGCATTAAGCAATCAGGTTCAGGACGGAGCGGGCGGTGCGCGTGCGCAGGCGGAACGGGGGGCGAGATCGGCGCACACGG
>JBBQDI010000064.1:0-7333 GCA_038319505.1 Burkholderiales bacterium | reverse complement strand
GAGCCAGTTGCTGTAACTGGATTTCAGCCTGGTCCAGCCAGTTCGGGGGCAAATCCATTGCGGCGCTGGCAACGAATGCCAGCAAGCCCGCCTGGCCATGGCTTTGGCCGCGGTCGAATACAAACTGTGCGGGGCCATTTGCCAGGGCAAATAGCGGCTTGCTTAACTGAAAAGCTGGATCGTACTGCACGTAGCCCGTCGCGATGGGTTGATAAGTGTAGGCCGCTATCGCGCGGCCTGCTGATTCGAGTTCGGGGACGTGCATCACCAGCGCAGGCAGATGCTGCGGTGCGACCGCGATAATGACGTGACTGTAGGCGGTCATGTCATTGCGGGTTACCAGCGTCACGGCATGCATTGTTGCACTCAGCGCGGTCGCCCGACTGGATAGGCGAACGGTGCCCCCCAGTTCTATCAGCCGCGCGGCAGCGCGTGCAGGAAACAGGGCGGTCAGATCATGGCGTGGAAGCAGCAGGTCGCTGTGATGATTGCGTCCGCCGAAAGCGGCACGGATCACGTCACGAAAGACCTGGGCGCTGGCCATTTCCGGCGGTGTGTTGAGCGCGGATACGCACAGCGGGTGCCACAGCAGGCGGCTGAGTTTTTCAGGCTGGGTACGGGTCAGCTGGCTGACGGTTAGTTGACCCAGTGATTCCATGTCACGCAGCAGCGTGTGGGCCCAGCGAGCGGCAGCCAGTTTTTCGCGCCAGGTCAGCCCCTGGGCGCCGAGTAATCCAGCCAGCAAATGCAGCGGTGCGGGTAGACGCGGGCAGGTGAGGCTGAAGTCCGGCGGCTGGTTGATGGCGAGGGGCAGGCGCCATAAACCCGCCTGTAATGCGCCGGGATGCAGGCGGTCAATGAGCTGCTGCGTCTGTTCATACGCGCCGAGCAAAATGTGCTGGCCATTGTCGAGCAGTTGCCCCTCGACTTCGACTGCCCGTGCGCGTCCGCCGAGGGTACGACTGGCTTCATGCAGTGTGACGGTTATCCCCGCTTCAGCCAGCGTCAGCGCGGCGGCGCAGCCAGCCCAGCCGCCGCCGATGACCGCGACCTGGGATGTCACGGGAATAGCCAGGTTTTGGTGGCCAGCCACAACTTGCGCAACGGCGTGAGCGCCACCCGTGCGCGCAATACGGGGAAACCGGCATGCTGAATTTCGTTCAGCAGGGTGCGATAAATTGATGCCATGACCAATCCCGGGCGCTGCGCGCGACGTGCATGGGCGGGCAAGGCGGCGATGGCGTGGTCGTAGCAGGCTGCAGCGCGCTCGAACTGAAATTGCATCAGCGCCTGAAATTCGGGCGTGTCCACGCCATTGAGAATGTCAGCCTCACGCACGCCGAAGCGAGCCAGTTCATCCTGAGGCAAATATATCCGACCGCGTCGCGCGTCCTCACCGACATCCCGGATGATGTTGGTGAGCTGGAATGCAAGTCCCAGCTCGTGTGCATAACTGCGAACCGCGCGGTCGTCATCGCTGCGCAGCCCACCGAAAATCGCGGCCGCAACTTCACCCACTACACCCGCCACCCGGTAGCAATAAAGGTTGAGTGATTTGAAATCGGGGTAGCGCAGATGATCCAGGTCCATCGCCATGCCATCGACAATTTCCAGTAGCAGGGCAGGGGTGGCATTGCGACCGTGTGGCGTGTCGAACAGGGCGCGGGTCACCGGATGTTCCGGAACGCCTGCCGCAAACCGCCCGATTTCATCGCGCCACCAGTCGAGCTTGGCCACCACAACCTGCCGTTCGCGGCATTCGTCCACCACATCGTCGAGTTCGCGGCACAACGCATAAAACGCAGTAATCGCGCGGCGCGTATCCTGCGGCAAAAAGACGAAGCTGTAATAGAAGCTGGAGCCGCTGGCCGCAGCGCGTTCCTGGCAATGTTGATGGACGTCCATGTTTAAAAAAGTCCTCGTCCGAGCATGGTGATCCAGTCTTTCTTGGTCAGCACCGGACGATTGCTGAATACGCATCCAGGGTCGGCATGGAGTTTTCGCAGTATGGTTTCGCCGCCGAGGATGGTGACCCGCAATTCCAGTCCGATGCGCCCTTTGAGTTGTCTGCCTAAAGGTGCGCCAGCCTGCAATATTTTTCGCGTGCGCTCGATCTGCTTGTGCATCATCGTATGCCACAGGCCGCGTGTATCCTCCTGGGCAATTTGAACTTCACTGACGTGATGCGCAGCCAGCTCGTCAAGCGGCAGATAGATTCGGTCTTTCTGGTAATCAATGGCAATGTCTTGCAGAAAATTAATCAGTTGCAGGCTGCTACAGATGGCGTCCGAATAGGCCAGATGGCGTGGATCATGATCTCCGTACAAATGCAGCATGAGACGACCTACCGGATTGGCGGAGCGTCGACAATAGTCCATGACTTCACCAAAGTGGGCATAGCGTGTTTTTTCAACATCCTGCGCAAACGCAGACAGCAGATCACGAAATGGGGCAAGCGGGATGTCGTGTGCACGTATGGCCGCAGCCAGAGGGCCGAATATTGAATCAGTCGGGGTGTCGCCCTGCTCGATGCGGTCCAGCTTGGCGTGATACGCCGTTAGTTGAGCCAGCCGTTCATGGGATGATGCGTCACCCTCATCAGCAATATCATCCGCGGAGCGGGCGAATTGATAAATGGCTTCTACCGGTCGACGCAGCCGTTTGGGCAGCAACCAGGACGCAACAGGGAAGTTTTCGTAGTGATCGACCGGCACCGGCAACAAAAAAAAGGAATCAGAATAATGACTTAGGTAGGAAGCCGTGTTGACTTGGGTGACAGCATCGTATTGATTATATTACACTAATTGGTCGCAGGTTTTACGGTCAAGCCGCGAGAGTGGCGGAATTGGTAGACGCACTGGATTTAGGTTCCAGCGCCGCAAGGCGTGGGGGTTCGAGTCCCCCCTCCCGCACCATCGGCTTTTAGCCGTTCACCCATCATTTCAATTCAGCCAGGAAGTAGTGTGATGCAAGCAAATCTTGAAGTTCTTGAAGGCCTGGTCCGGCGTCTGGATATCAGCGTGCCCATGGATCAGCTGGAAACCGAAGTGCAAGGCCGCCTCAAGCGCTTGGCACGCAACGTCAAGATGGATGGTTTTCGTCCTGGCAAGGCTCCATTAAGCGCAGTGGTGCGTCAGCATGGTGCCGGCGTACGTCAGGAAGTGCTGGGCGAAACCCTGCGGACGCGTTTCGGCGATGCCGTTCAGGCTCATCAGCTGAAAATCGCGGGTTATCCGCGCTTTGAACCGAAGGCCGGGCAGACCGACACCACTGAAATGACGTTCAGTGCCAGTTTTGAGGTCTATCCTGAAGTCAGGATTGATGATTTGAGCGCTGGCACCATCAGCCGTCCCGTCGTCAGCTTGGGTGATGCCGAAGTTGCGAAGACGCTGGAGGTGCTGCAGAAGCAGAGGCGTAAGTTTGAGTCTGCTGATCGGGCTGCGGCGGAAGGCGATCTGATCAAGTTCGATTATCAGGGCACAGTTGATGGCGCGCCCTTCGATGGTGGCAAGGGAGATGATTTCTCTGCAGTGATTGGCGAAGGCCGTTTGCTGAAGGACTTTGAACAGAGTCTGGTCGGATTCAAGGCAGGCGACCGCAAGGGTTTTGATCTGACTTTCCCGGCTGAATATGCAGCCAAGGAACTTGCCGGCAAGATTGCGCATTTCGAGGTTCAGGTCAAGGATGTACAGGCTCCTGTCCTGCCGCCGGTGGATGCGGAATTTGCCAAGGCGATGGGCGTGGCAGACGGCGATGTGGAAACTCTCAAGGCCGAGGTGAAATCCAACCTGGAGCGCGAAGTCAAACGTCGTGTGCAGACCAAGCTTAAAGAGCAGGCCATGGAGTTGCTGTTGCAAAAAAGCACGCTGGATCTGCCACAGAGCCTGGTGGCGATGGAAACCGACCGGTTGCGCAACATGACCGAAGCAGATATGCAGCAAAGAGGGGTTCAGACCATGAAGCTGAATGCCGATATGTTTACTGGACAGGCAGAACGTCGTGTTCGTCTGGGCCTGATCCTGGCCGAGATCGTTCAGGCGCACAAACTGGTAGCGCAGCCTGAGCAGATTCGTACCTTGATTCAGGAACAGTCAGAAAGCTATGAGGAACCGGATCAGGTGATGCAGTGGTACTACCAAAGCCCGGAACGGATGCAGGAAATCGAGTCCCTGGCGCTGGAAGAGAATGTGGTAGCATGGGTTGCAGGTCAGGCCCAAGTGGAAGATGTGACAACCTCCTTTGAAGAACTGATGGGACGTACCTGATGCACATTGATTTTGAACGTAATTTTTCTAATTCCGGGTCTATTGAACCTCAGGGTTTGGGACTGGTTCCCATGGTCGTTGAACAAAGCGGCCGTGGCGAACGTGCTTACGATATCTACTCGCGCCTGCTCAAGGAACGCGTCATTTTCCTGGTTGGCCCGGTGAACGATGCGACAGCCAATCTGGTTGTCGCGCAAATGCTGTTCCTGGAATCCGAAAACCCGGACAAAGACATCTTTTTCTATATCAATTCGCCTGGCGGCTCGGTATCGGCTGGATTGGCAATTTACGACACCATGCAGTTCATCAAGCCTGATGTGTCTACACTTTGTATTGGTCAGGCCGCCAGCATGGGCGCGTTCCTGCTGACAGCGGGCGCCAAGGGCAAGCGCTACTGCCTGCCCAACTCGCGTGTGATGATTCACCAGCCACTGGGCGGTTTTCAAGGTCAGGCGTCGGATATCGCAATTCACGCCAAGGAAATCCTCTACTTGAAAGGCCGCCTCAATGAAATGCTGGCCAAACACACCGGGCAGAGCCTTGAAGTGATCGATCGCGATACCGATCGCGATAATTTCATGAGTGCAGATGATGCGGTGAGTTATGGTTTGGTCGACAAGGTGCTGACCAGCCGTATTGAAGGATCTGGCAATTAAGCAAGGAACGGGAATGGCAGACAAAGGCTCGAGCGACAAACTTCTTTATTGCTCCTTCTGTGGCAAAAGCCAGCATGAGGTGCGCAAGCTGATAGCTGGGCCATCGGTGTTCATCTGCGACGAATGTGTCGAGTTGTGCAATGACATCATCCGTGAGGAAATTCAGCAGGCCGACAACCAGAAGGGCGCCAGCACTGATTTGCCGACCCCGCATGAAATCAGCGGAAAACTCGATCAATATGTTATTGGTCAAGACCAGGCAAAAAAATCGCTGGCGGTTGCTGTGTACAACCATTACAAACGGTTGCGTAATAATACGAGCAGCAGCCCAGCTGGCGCCAATGAGGTCGAATTGGCCAAGAGCAACATCCTGCTGATCGGACCGACCGGTTCGGGCAAGACATTGTTGGCGCAAACGCTCGCACGTCTTCTCAACGTCCCCTTTGTGATTGCCGATGCCACCACGCTGACCGAAGCGGGTTACGTGGGTGAGGATGTTGAAAATATCATCCAGAAGCTGCTGCAAAAGTGCGATTACGATGTCGACAAGGCCAAGCAGGGTATAGTTTACATTGATGAAATAGACAAAATTTCGCGCAAGGCCGACAACCCCTCAATTACCCGCGATGTGTCGGGCGAAGGCGTACAGCAGGCATTGCTGAAGCTGATTGAAGGCACCACCGCCTCAGTGCCACCGCAGGGTGGCCGCAAGCACCCGAATCAGGAATTTGTACAAGTCGACACCAGCAACATCCTGTTCATTTGCGGCGGCGCATTCAGCGGGCTGGAAAAGGTGATACGCGGGCGGACTGAAAAAGGTGGTATTGGTTTTGGTGCACAGGTCAAAAATGTCGACGACACCAAGCGGGATGTCGAATTGTTGCACCAGGTGGAACCCGAAGATCTGATCAAATATGGTCTGATTCCGGAATTTGTCGGCCGTTTGCCCGTTGTTGCCACTTTGGATGAACTCGACGAAGCCGCACTGCTGCAGATTCTGACCGAGCCGAAGAACGCGCTGACCAAGCAATTCGCCAAACTCTTCAAGATGGAAGGCGTTGAGCTTGAATTCCGCGAGGATGCGCTTGCCGCCATCGCCAAGCGCGCCTTGGCACGCCGTACGGGTGCGCGCGGTCTGCGTTCGATCATCGAGCATTCCTTGCTCGATACCATGTATGACCTGCCCTCCCTCAAAGGCGTCAGCAAAGTGGTGGTAGACAATGGCCTGATCAACGGTGATGGCAAACCCTTGCTGATTTACTCCGAGCAGGACGACGAGCCACTGGCTGCCGGAGCTTGAACCGGAATGGCTGATGGGGAACCATTGGCCATCTTGAATTTCGAACTATGCCCCCCAGTTACGGATGAGCGTGGTTGAATGCCGCGCATCCTTTCCTTCACCCTTATTAGGAAATCATGATGAGCGACAACGTATCCAAGGAACAGATCGAGCTGCCGCTGTTGCCGCTTAGGGATGTGGTGGTATTCCCCCACATGGTCATCCCGCTGTTTGTCGGCCGTCCCAAATCGATCAAAGCGCTGGAAACCTCTATGGAATCCGGCAAGAGTATTCTGCTGGTGGCACAAAAGGCTGCCGCGCAGGACGACCCCACCCCGGAAGACCTTTACGATACCGGTAGCATCGCCACGGTTTTGCAGATGCTGAAACTGCCCGATGGCACGGTCAAAGTGCTGGTGGAGGGGAATCAGCGTGCGCGCGTACTGGAGGTGACCGATACCGGCACCTATCTGACTGCACGCTCCGAAATTCTGCCAGCCGAAGGCGAGGAACTGGTAGAAGTTGAAGCCATGCGTCGCGCCCTGCTCGCGCAATTCGACCAGTACGTCAAACTGAACAAGAAGATTCCACCGGAAATCCTGACCTCGCTGTCCGGTATCGACGAAGGTGGCCGTCTGGCCGACACCATCGTTGCGCATTTGCCCCTGAAGCTGGAACAGAAGCAGGAAGTGCTGGAGATGATTGGCGTGAACAAGCGCCTGGAGCATCTGCTCGGACTGCTGGAAGGCGAGCTTGACATCCTGCAGGTTGAAAAACGTATTCGTGGTCGCGTTAAGCGGCAGATGGAGAAAAGCCAGCGTGAGTACTACCTGAACGAACAGGTCAAGGCGATTCAGAAAGAGCTCGGCGACATCGAGGAAGGCGCTGAACTGGAAGAGCTGGAAAAGCGCGTCAAACAGGCCAGCATGTCCAAGGAAGCTGAAACCAAGGCGATGGGCGAGTTGAAAAAGCTGCGCATGATGTCGCCGATGTCAGCCGAAGCCACTGTGATTCGCAGCTACATCGAGGCGATGGTCGGCCTGCCGTGGAAAAAGAAAACCAAGATCAGCAAGGATCTGGTCAAGGCCGAGCGCGTGCTCGACGAGGACCACTATGGCCTCGACAAGGTCAAG
>JBBQDI010000063.1:0-7337 GCA_038319505.1 Burkholderiales bacterium | reverse complement strand
CCCGGCGTCAACATGCAACTGAAAAACGTTGCTGCAGTGATGGTGACGGCCGATCTGCCCGCGTTTTCCCAGGCCGGACAGACCATCGACATCACGGTGTCGTCGATCGGCAATGCCAAAAGCCTGCGCGGCGGTACGCTGATCATGACGCCTTTGAAAGGTGCAGACGGCCAGGTCTACGCGATGGGGCAGGGCAGCCTGGTGGTGGGCGGTGCGGGGGCCTCGGCCAACGGCAGCCAGGTACAGATCAATCATCTGAGCGTGGGGCGGATCCCGTCCGGCGCGACGGTCGAGCGCAGCGTGGTCTCCGCGCTGGGCGAATCCGGCACCATCAATCTGGAGCTGCGGCAAAGCGATTTCACCACCGCCAGCCGAGTGGTCGACGCAGTCAACACGCGCTTTGGCAAGGATACGGCGCGCGCCATCAACGGCCGCGTGATCCAGGTGAAGACGCCGGTAGGCGAAAGTGATCGGGTTACCTTTCTGGGCGCAATCGAAAGCCTTGACGTCAGCCCGGCGCAGGCCATGGCCAAAGTCATCATCAACGCACGCACCGGTTCGGTGGTGATGAACCGTTCGGTCACGCTCGACCCCAGCGCGGTGTCGCACGGCAATCTGTCGGTGGTGATCAGTTCCCAGCCGGTGATCAGTCAGCCGGCGCCGTTCTCCAAGGGCGAAACGGTGGTGACGGCACAGTCGACGATCGAAATTCGTCAGCAACCGGGTGAGGTCATGTTGCTGCAGAACAGCGCCTCGCTGGCTGACGTGGTGAAGGCGCTCAATTCCATTGGCGCCACCCCGCAGGACCTGCTGGCGATCCTGCAGGCACTCAAGGCTTCCGGTGCGCTGCGCGCCGAGCTCGAGGTGATCTGAATATGGCTATCGGCGGCGCTGATCTCACCTCCAAGTTCGCGCTCGACGTCCAGAGCGTCAACCAGCTCAGGCTCGAGGCCAAACAGTCTTCGCCCGATGCGCTGAAGCAGGCGGCGCAGCAGTTCGAGGCGGTGTTCATGAACATGCTGATGAAAAGCATGCGCGAGGCGACCCCGCAGGACGGCATGTTCGACAGTGAACAGACCCGCATGTACACCTCGATGCTGGATCAGCAGATGACCCAGCGCATGGCCAGCCGCGGCATCGGGCTTGCCGAGGTGATGGTGCGTCAGCTGTCCGGTGCGATTTCGGCCCCGTCTGCAGAGGGCGAAATGCCTGATGCCGGGCGGGTCTCGCAGGGTTTGCCATTGAACGTCCCGGCCCCGGCAGCGGCCGTGATGCAACCCTTGCCGCCTGCCACCGAGCGCTCGGGCGATGCCCCTGCGCATGTTGAGTCCTTCATTCAACGCTTGCTGCCGCATGCCCAGGAGGCCAGTGCCAGCAGCGGCATTCCCGCCCATTTCATGATGGGCCAGGCGGCGCTGGAAACGGGTTGGGGCAAAGCGGAAATTCGCGGAACAGATGGCCAGAACAGCCACAACCTGTTCGGCATCAAGGCTGGCGCCAGCTGGAAAGGCCGCACGGTCGACATCGTGACGACCGAATACGTCGACGGCAAGCCGCAGAAACAGGTGGACAGCTTCCGCGCCTACGACTCCTACGCTGACTCGTTCCGTGATTACGCCAATCTGCTGCGCGCCAATCCGCGCTACCAGAACGCGATCGCCCAGGGACAGGATGCGGCCGGGTTTGCGCAGGGATTGCAGCGTGGCGGGTACGCGACCGACCCCAATTACGCGCAGAAGCTGACCAGTGTGATCAGGCAGGTCGAGCGGGCCTGAACCGGGCGGCTAAAGAATACTGACATGCCACCGATTCACCTTATAAGCGTTTTGATTGCCCCTTTCCCAAAACCAACCTGTGCATAAATAGATGGCTACCAACATTCTCAGTATCGGTCAGAGCGCCCTCGCTGCCGCGCAGGCAGGGCTCAATACGACCGGTCACAATATCGCGAATGCGTCGACGCCGGGCTATAGCCGCCAGGTTGTGATACAGGGCACGGCCAATGCGCAGAATTTTGGCTTTGGTTTCATGGGTCAAGGCACTGAGATTTCCACGATCCAGCGCGTATACAGTGATTTTCTGGGTGTTCAGGTGCAAAGTGCGCAGGCATCGAGCAGCGGGCTTGGAAACTATTACACCCAGATCCAGCAAATCAACAACATGCTGGCTGATCCGGCGGCGGGCATCTCGCCCGCCTTGCAGAATTTTTTCAGCGGCGTTCAGGACGTGGCTTCGAATCCGACATCGATGCCGTCGCGACAGGCGGCCTTGTCGGCTGCACAGACGCTGGCTTCATCCTTGAACAGCATGGCCGGTCGGCTTGATGAAATTTCACAGGGCGTCAACAGCCAGGTTCAGTCGAGCATCAGCGCCATCAACACCTACGCGCAGCAGATCGCCCAGCTCAACGATTCCATCGGCAAGGCCCAGCGGGCAACCGGGCAGCCCCCCAATGATCTGCTTGATAAGCGAGATCAGGTGGTGCTGGACCTGAGCAAGGAAATCAAGGCGACGGTCGTCAAACAGGGCGATGGCAGCTACAACGTGTTTATTGGCAATGGCCAGTCTCTGGTGGTGGGCACTGCAACCTCCACGCTGGTGCCCGTTGCGTCCCCCACCAATCCGGGTCAAATCGACGTCGCCTACAAGGCCAGCAATGGCAATGTCATTCCCCTGGGCAGTTCGAGCCTGGTTGGCGGCAATCTTGGCGGGCTGGTCGATTTCCGCACCAAGTCACTCGCGCCGGCCCAAAATGCCTTGGGGCGCGTGGCCATTGGGCTGGCCAGCAATTTCAACGCACAGCATCAGGCCGGATTCGATCTCAATGGCGTGGCCGGCGGCGCGTTCTTCACGGTTCCGTCTCCGGTGGTGGGGGCGAACTCCGGAAATGCCGGAACCGCTGTCATGGGCGCCAGCATCAGCAATGCCAATGCGCTGACCACCAGCGATTACACCCTGCGCTATGACGGCACCAATTACACGCTGACCCGTCTGTCTGATAACGCCGTCACGACGTTCGCCACCTTCCCGCAGACCGTTGATGGAGTGGACCTGAATCTGACATCCGGCGCAGCGGTGGCGGGCGACAGCTTTCTGATTCGCCCGACCGTCAATGGCGCATCCGGTTTTGGCGTGGCGATCACCGACCCGGCCAAGTTCGCGGCGGCCGGTCAAACCGGTGCCGTGGGCGACAACAGCAATGCCCTGCTGCTCGCCAAGCTGCAAACCACCAACACCCTCGGCAATGGCACCACCACTATCCAGGGGGCGTATTCGCAGCTTGTCAGCGAGGTGGGAAACAAGACCCGCGAACTCGGCGTAACCAGCAGCGCGGCAGACAATCTGCTTTCCGAAGCAACGAATTCGCAGCAGTCCAGGTCCGGCGTCAATCTCGACGAAGAGGCGACCAATCTGTTGCGCTACCAACAGGCTTATCAGGCCGCCGGCAAGGTCATGTCAATTGCCAGCCAGCTGTTCGACGTGCTGCTTTCAATCGGTCGATAAGGGGAACCCATCATGATGCGCATCAGTACACAAGTCCTGTTTGAATCCGGCGCAGCCAGTATGGGCGAGCTGCAGACCAGTTTGCTCAAGACGCAACAGCAGATTGCGGCCGGCCGCCGCATCCTGACTCCGGCGGATGATCCGGTCGCCTCCGCACGCGCACTCGAAGTGACCCAGTCACAGTCGGTCAATACCCAGTACGGACTGAACCGCCAGTCGGCTACCGCCGCACTCACCCAGGTGGAAGGGGCGTTGTCGGGTGTGACGAGCTTGATGCAGGACGTAAAAATCGCCGTGGTTGCCGCAGGAAACTCCACCTTGAGCGATACGGAACGGGGGTATTTGGCGACGGAATTGAAAGGGCGTCTCGACGAACTTCTGGGGCTGGCGAACACCCGTGATGCGCAAGGCAATTACATGTTCTCCGGCTATCAGTCGAACACGCAGGCCTTTGTCCAGACGGCAACCGGTGCGACTTATCAGGGCGATTCCGGGATACAGCTGCTGCAGGTTGATGCCTCACGCCAAATGGCAGTGGGCAATTCAGGGCAGAGCGTGTTTCAGGGCGGCGGGCAGGACATGTTCAAAACCCTGACCGACCTGATCAACCTGTTTCAAACACCCGGAGCACCTGTACCTGCAACGCTGGCGGCCTTGAGCGGAAATGTCGATCTTGCGCTGACCAACGTGTTGACCGTGCGGGCTTCAGTCGGCTCGCGTTTGCAGGAACTCGATGCGCTCAACACCACGGGATCGGATCGCGACCTGCAATACACCCAGACGTTGTCCAGCCTGCAGGATCTTGATTACACCAAGGCGATCACCCAGTTGTCGCAGAAGCAGCTGACGCTGGAAGCTGCACAGCAGTCGTTTGTGAAAGTCTCCCAACTGTCGTTGTTCAACTTCCTATAACCCGCCATGGTTTCCAGTGACATGTCTTCCAGTGAACAGTTGAACGTGCAGGTTCTCAACTTGCTGTCGGGGGTATCCACCCACGGCGATCATCATCTGGCCGAGGTGGAACGTGACCTGGTGCAGATGGATGGATTGCTCGATGAGGCGATCAAGAAGCTGTGCACCAGTTTCATGGCGATCAATTTTGCAATCGCAAAACAGCAGGAAGCCCTGGACAGCATGTTGAAGGACGGCATGAGCGCGCCCGATTATGCCGCGCGCATTGAGGTCATTCATGGCGAAATCAGTCGCCATGTTGGCGCCGCGGTAACCGGCCTGCAGTTTCAGGACATGACCAGCCAGCTGATTGGACGCATGGTGCAGCAATTGACCGGGTTGCGTGACGTGTTCGGCGAACTTGACGCGAATGCGCCCCCCCTGCCGGAGAGCAGCAATGAAAACCTGCTGGAGAAGTTGAATGGAATCAGTGACAGGGTGGGTGCGCGTTGCAACGAACTGTCATGTGATGTGCGCAGTGCTGTCAAGCAGCGTCACATGGAAAGCGGCGACATCGAGTTGTTTTGAAAAAAGGTGAATTGGACTGCAAGCGGGTTCCTTTCTTGAAATAAATTTGGCAGGACACATGATGGCTAAAACAATACTTACCGTTGATGACTCTGGCTCACTCCGTCAGATGCTGGCATTCAGTCTGAAGGAAGCCGGCTATGGCGTGATTGAGGCCGTGAATGGTCAAGACGGCCTCGACAAGGCAATCAAACAGAAGGTTGATCTGGTGCTGACCGATCAGAACATGCCGGTCATGGATGGCCTGAGCCTGATAAAAGCATTGCGCGGGTTGAAGAATTACCAAAGCGTGCCGATTCTCATGTTAACGACCGAGGCCGGGGCCGACATGAAGGCCCAGGGCAAGGCTGCAGGTGCAAACGGTTGGCTGGTCAAACCCTTTGATCCTGCCCGGTTGACAGAAGTGGTTAAAAAACTGATTGGCTGAGGATGGAGCACCCAATCATGCAGTGTGACAATGACGGAGTTCAAAAATGACGATAGACATGAGTCAGTTTTACCAGGTTTTTTTCGACGAAGCAGATGAACTGCTCGCCGAAATGGAAAAGCTGTTGCTGGCTCTTGATGTGTCCGAACCGGACAGTGAAGATCTCAATGCGATCTTCCGCGCGGCGCATTCCATCAAAGGCGGGGCGGCCACGTTCGGCTTCACCGATATCACCGGCGTAACCCACATACTGGAATCCCTGTTGGACAGAATCCGCAAGGGAGAGATGGCGCTGACCACGGAGCAGGTGGACGCCTTTCTGGTGTCCAAGGATGTGCTGACCATGTTGATGGGTGTCCATCACCATGGCGCCGGGGTTGACCAGGCTGCTGTTGACAGCATCTGCCAGCGCTTGAAGGCACTGTCGCAGGACGTTGTCCCTGAACCCACTTCCGCGCCCGTTGTGGCAGCAGCCGATCCAGCCAAGTCGTCGTCCGGGCCGGTTGCGGATGCAAACGGTGACTTTACCTACCACATCGAGTTGCCTGAATTGCCGCAGAAGGACGTTGACGCGCTGGCGGCAGAACTGAACCTGCTGGGAACGATCAGGCAGGAGGTGCTGGCCGACATGCGCGTGGTGTTTATGCTCACCACCGGCGAGAGCCAGGACGATATCGTTGCCATCTGCTCGTTTGTGCTCGACCCGGACGATCTCAAGATTTCGCATGGCGGTGCAGACGCCAAACCGCAAATCGAGGATGTGGGCTATGAGATTTTCGAGCCTGTAAGCGAGGCCGCTTCCAGCCCGGCACCCATGGAATCCACAGTAGAACAGGCCGTGGCCAATACGCCCCCCGCCGAAGTCAAGAACCTGGGTCGACGCGCCACCGACAAAGAAGCGACTGGCCAGGAATCGTCCTCGATCCGCGTCGGCGTTGAAAAAGTTGACCAGTTGATCAATCTGGTGGGCGAACTGGTGATCACTCAGGCCATGATCGAGCAGCGCATCGGCGCGCTTGATCCCATGCTCCATGAGCGGCTCCTCAACAGCGCCAGCCAGCTGGCACGCAACACGCGTGATCTGCAGGAGGCGGTGATGTCGATCCGAATGATGCCGATGGATTATGTGTTCTCGCGTTTCCCGCGGATGGTGCGCGACCTCGCCGGCAAGCTCAACAAGAAAGTCGAGTTCATCACACGTGGTGCCGCGACCGAACTCGACAAGGGACTGATCGAGCGCATTGTCGATCCGCTGACCCATCTGGTTCGGAACAGCGTCGATCACGGTATCGAAATGCCGGAGCAGCGCCGCGTTGCAGGAAAAAGTGAAACAGGAAAACTGACCCTGTCGGCCGCGCATCAGGGTGGCAATATCGTGATCGAAGTCAGTGATGACGGCGGCGGTTTGAATCGCGACAGAATTCTCGAAAAGGCCAAACAGCAAGGCCTGTCCGTTTCCGATTCCATGCCTGATGGCGAAGTCTGGCAACTCATATTTGCGCCCGGTTTTTCCACTGCAGAGGTGGTGACCGATGTTTCCGGCCGCGGAGTCGGCATGGACGTGGTCAAACGCAACATCACGGCGATGGGCGGCACCGTCGAAATACGCTCGGTTCCTGGCGCAGGAACGACCATCGCCATTGCGCTGCCGCTGACCCTGGCGATTCTCGACGGTATGTCGGTCAAAGTGGGCGAAGAGGTGTACATCCTGCCGCTGGGCTATGTCATCGAATCGTTGCAACCTGCGGCAGTCGACGTCAAGGAAATCGCCGGTCAGGGAAAAGTGGTCAAGGTGCGCGAAGAGTATTTGCCGTTGATTCCCCTGCATCAGATCTTTGCGATCGAGAACTGCATTTCCGACCCATCGCAGGGCATCCTCGTCATCCTCGAATCCGAAGGCAAGAAAGCCGCGCTTCTGGTCGATGGC